>CAZCTE010000029.1:0-10423 GCA_964501395.1 uncultured Atopobium sp. | reverse complement strand
GGTGCTCGAACTGCATGACGAGGGCGCGCAGGGAGTTGCCGTGGGCGGCGATGAGGACGCGCTTGCCGGCCTCCATCTGCGGCTTGATCTCCTGCTCGAAGTACGGCCACGCGCGGGCGATGGTGTCCTTGAGGCACTCGGTGTAGGGGAGGTCCTCCTGGGGCACGTCGCGGAACATCTCGAGGACGTGCGGGTCGCGCTCGTCGCCGGGCTCGAGGGCGGGCGGCTGGACGTCGAAGGAGCGACGCCAGATCTTGACCTGGTCCTCGCCGTGCTCGGCCGCGGCGTCGGCCTTGTTCAGGCCCTGGAGGGCGCCGTAGTGGCGCTCGTTGAGCTGCCAGGCCTTGTGGACGGGCAGCCAGTTGCGGTCGAGCTCGTCGAGGACGCAGTTGAGCGTGTGGATGGCGCGCTTGAGCAGCGAGGTGTAGCAGACGTCGAAGTCGAAGCCGGCCTCCTTGAGGGCCTTGCCGCCCGCGTGGGCCTCCTCGCGGCCGGTGTCGGTGAGGTCGACGTCGGTCCAGCCGGTGAAGAGGTTGAGCTTGTTCCACTCGGACTCGCCGTGGCGGACGATGACGAGCTGCATGGTCTGATCGTCGTTCATTGGAACACGTCCCTTCTCGGTAGGTGCTGAGCCTGCGCGGCGATATGACCGTTCAGGCGCGTGCGGTGACCCGTGCGGCGCGTGTCCGCCCGGGGGCGTGCGGCCCGGTAGCCGCCCAAGTACCACAGTATGACGCATTGGGGTATAGTTGGCGGTGGTTAACACCGAAGTTTCTGGGCCGCGCCCCGCAGGGCGGCCCGTTCCGGCTGGGGTGATCTCATGGGGGCCGCTGACATAGTCATCATCGCCGTCGTGCTCGTGCTCGTGGCGCTGGCGATCCGCTCGACCGTCCGCTCCAACGCGGACGGCTGCTCGGACTGCGGCAGCAAGGGGACCTGCGCGGCCCACGCCGAGGGCGGGGGCTGCACGGCCGCCCAGCGCATGCTGCGCGACGCCGAGCGTGCCCTGGGGGACCGCAGGTAACGGGGCAAGGGACCGCGGCCCGCGCGCGGTCCTTCCCGCCCGCGCTTCTCGGCGCTGCCCTTCTCGCCCGGCCGCCCGGCGGCCAGGTGTGTGCTCTCGGGGCCTCATCGAGCAGAAACACGGGCGAAACACTCATATGAGAACCTAGCGCCACGACTGAGAAACGGCATGCAAACGGCTGCTCGAAGGCACCCGGAACCCGCCCGCGAACCGCCCGAAGCCCGCCGAACAACCGCCGGAAGGCCCCCGGAAAACCGTGGAGGTTACTGCATGAGCAGCGAGAAGGACATCGATTTCGTTCTGCGCACCGTCGAGAAGCGCGACATCCGCTTCGTGCGACTGTGGTTCACCGACGTGCTCGGCAACCTCAAGTCCTTCGCGATCTCGCCGGAGGAGCTCGAGGAGGCCTTCGAGGAGGGCATCGGCTTCGACGGCTCGGCCGTGGACGGCTTCGCCTCCCTCGAGGAGTCGGACATGCTGGCGTTCCCCGACCCGGACACCTTCACCATGCTGCCCTGGCGGCCGCAGGAGTCCGGCGTGGCGCGCGTCTTCTGCGACATCTGCACGCCGTCGCGCGAGCCCTTCGAGGGCGACCCGCGCCTCATCCTCAAGAGGGTCTTCACCAAGGCCGAGGAGCAGGGCTACGTCCCCAACGTGGGCCCCAAGATGGAGTACTTCTACTTTGACAACGACATCGACCCGGTGCCGCTGGACAACGCGGGCTACTTCGACCTCACGCCCATGGACACGGCCAACGACCTGCGCCGCCAGACCACGCTCACCCTCGAGCAGATGTCCATCCCGGTCCAGTACTCCTACCACGCCGCCGGCCCCTCCCAGAACGGGGTGGAGCTGCGCTTCACCGAGGCCGTGAGCTGCGCGGACAACATCGTCACGGCGCGCCTGGTCATCAAGCAGGAGGCGGCCGCGCAGGGCATGTACGCCTCCTTCATGCCCAAGCCCATCGCCTCGGCGCCGGGCTCGGCCATGTTCCTCTACCAGTCGCTGCTCGACCCGCTCGGCGAGAACCTCTTCTGGGCGCCCAAGGAGAGCCACGTGGCGCACCTCTCCGAGCTCGCCCAGCACTACGTGGCCGGCCTGCTCAAGTACGCGCCGGAGTACACGCTGGTGACCAACCCCACCGTCAACTCCTACAAGCGCTTCATCTCCACCGGCGAGGTGCCCAACTACGCCACCTGGGGCCGCAAGAACCGCTCGGCGCTCGTGCGCATCCCCACGCACAAGCCGGGCAAGCACATCGCCACGCGCATCGAGCTGCGCACCCCCGACCCCACGGCCAACCCCTACCTCGCGCTCGCCGTCACCATCGCGGCCGGCCTGCGCGGCATCGAGGAGGGCCTCGAGCTGCCGGAGGAGATGGGCAACGAGACCCTCCAGCTCTCCGAGCGCGAGCTCGCCTCCCGCGGGATCCAGCGCCTGCCCCGCACGCTGGGCGAGGCCATCGAGCGCTTCGAGGACTCCGAGCTCATGCGCGAGGTCCTGGGCGAGCACATCTTCGAGTACCTCGTGTGCGAGAAGAAGCAGGAGTGGTACGACTACTGCACGGCCGTGACCGACTGGGAGCGCGAGCACTACTACGGCGGGTTCTAGGCGCGTTGGGGCGGCCCCGCGGCTCGGCCCGTAGGGCCCTTCGGTTGTGCCTGCCGTCCACCCGCGTGGCGTGTCCGGCGCCGGGTGATGGATGGTCACCGGGTGTACGCAAAACCGCCCTTTCACGGTCCAGTGTACGGACGGGCGCATACACTTGGCCCTCGCGTTGCCCCTGCACTCCGCAAGTGTACGCTGCGGAACGGCAAGAAAACGCGTCGGGGACGCGAAGAGGCCAACTTCTGCGTGTTAATCCTCCGCACGGCATTACGGTCGGTGCACAACGCCAGCGCCAACACGGCACCCCTTGCGTTGTGCACTCTCCGGTATGCTCGAACGTCGGTTGTGCACCCGATTGAGGCAGAATCGCGCGTTGTGCACCCAACTATCGGTGCACAACGCGAAGGGCGTTGTGTTGTGCACTCCTACCCGGGTGCACAACAGCGGGGAAGGGCTCATTTGGGTGCACAACGCGGCGTTTCGGCCTGGGTCCGGGTGCACAACGCAGGGAGCGCCGTGTTGTGCACTCACCGGCGCACACACGGCCCGGAGGGTCATGCCCCGGAATATGCATCGGATAATTATTCACGCGTGCATAATCTTTGAGGCTGCAGTGAGAAGGGCGCTATGCGCCCCCTAATCCTACGTGTCAATCCTGTTACGAAGAATCGCGCCCAAGGAAGCCCCCATCTTGCTTGACGCAGACTGAATCCATGGTGACGGGCGAGGACTGCTCCTCGACACGGGGAAGACCCCGTGCCATCCGTCGAGAAAGGGCGTGACCACGCGCCGATGCACGTTGGAAGGACCACGACATGAAGCTCTCTCGCCGCATTGCGGGCGGCCTCGCCGTCGCCTGCTCGCTCGTTCTTGCTATCGCGGGATGCAGCGGGGGAGGGCAGGACAGCTCCTCCACCACCGATGATGCCACGGAGGAGGCGTCCTACACCCTGGTCGAGGACGGAAAGCTTATCGTGGCCTCCGACCTGGCCAACCCGCCGCTCGACTACGTGGAGGACGGCACCGACGAGCCCGTCGGCTTCGAGGTTGACCTCATGAATGCCATTGCCGAGAAGCTCGGCCTGGAGTGCGAGTACCTCTCGGCGATGAAGTTCGACAGCATCATCCCCCTCATCCAGCAGGGCGGCCGCGCCGACGTGGGCGTCTCCAACTTCACCATCACCGACGAGCGCGCCGAGCTCATCGACTTCTCCGATCCCTACCTCGACTCCAACCTGGGAATCGTGACGCGCGCGGACTCCGATAAGACCACCGAGGATGCGCTCAACGCCGAGGACGTGACCGTGGCCGTGCAGTCGGGCTCCACCGGCGCCTCCTGGGCCGAGGAGAACCTGCCCAACGCCACGATCGTCTCGCTCGACGACCCGGTGGTGGCCGTGACCGGCGTCTCCGCGGGGCAGTACGACGCCGCCGTGGCCGACCTGCCCGTCATGCAGTACCTGGCCAACTCCTACGACAACTGCCAGGTGTCCGTGGAGATCCCCACGGGCGAGCAGTACGGCATCGTGGTCTCCAAGGACAACCCCGGCCTCACCGAGGCCATCAACCAAGCGCTTGCCGAGCTCGAGGAGGACGGCACCATCGCCGAGCTCGAGGAGAAGTGGTTCGGCACGGAGCTCTAGGCGCCGGCCGGGTCACGGGGACCGGCCCGCGCACCGGGCCCGGGGCGTCCAGCCGAGAAGCACAGCCCGCGAGCACCCCACCAGCACCGCGAGCTCCCCACCAAACCCCGTCAAGCGCTAGCATTCAGACCCATCAGACACATTCCAGGTTCACCTGAGAGACGAAAGGAACAGACCATGACCACCATGACCCGCCGCAGCTTCATGACCGCCCTTGGGATCGCCGGCACCGCGGCGCTCGCCGCCTGCAGCTCGGACGACAGCTCTGACGACGCGGACACCACCACCGACGACGCCGACGCCACCGAGGAGGAGGCCGATACCGACGACGGCTCCTACACCCTCGTCACCGAGGGCGTGCTCACCAACGTGGCCGAGCTCGGCTTCGCGCCCTTCGAGTACATGGAGGAGGACGGCACCGTCGTGGGCTTTGACGTGGACCTCTCCAACGCCCTGGCCGAGAAGCTCGGGCTCACCTGCGAGTGGCTGGCCAACCAGTCCTTCGACACGCTCATCCCCACCATCAAGCAGGGCGGCAAGGCCGACATCTCCATCGCCGGCATGACCATCACCGACGAGCGCCTCGAGGAGGTCGACTTCACCGACCCGTACCTCAATTCCAACCAGGGCCTCATCACCAAGGTCGACTCCGGCGAGACCGAGGACACCCTCAACGCCGAGGGCAGGCAGATTGCCTGCCAGTCCGGCACCACCGGCGACGACTGGATCTCCGAGAACCTGCCCAACGCCACCAAGATCCCGCTTGACGACGTCACCGCCGGTCTCATGGGCGTCTCCACGGGCTCCTATGACGCGATGGTCATCGACCTGCCTGTGGCCCAGAACATGATCTCCGAGTCCTTCTCGGACCTCGAGGTCACGCTCGAGATCCCCACGGGCGAGCAGTACGGCATCGCCGTCTCCAAGGACAACCCCAACCTGACCGAGGCCCTCAACGAGGCCCTGGCCGAGATCGAGGCGGACGGCACGATGGACGAGCTCAAGCTCACGTGGTTCGGCACCTCCGACATCTAATCGCCCGGCGTCTCCGAGAGGCGAGAACCCGCGAGGTCTCCAAGGGGCCTCGCGCCCGTTAGGCGGGCGGTAGACCGGCGACAGGCGCTGAACAGGCCGATGGACGGACAGGTCTGAACCAGGCAGGAGGGGAGGCCCCGTGGCCCATAGGAAGCAGGGAAGGGCGGCGCGCCCCCCGCTCGCTGCGTTGCTCGTGGCGCTTGCGGTTGCGCTTACGGGCGTGCTCGCAGCGCCGAGCTCCGCGCAGGCGCTCACCACCGACAAGGCCACCGCGCGCTCCAACGAGGACGGCGGAAGCGGCGTCATCGGCGGCATGGACACGCGCCTCACCTGGGAGGGGACGGTCGAGGAGGGCGAGGAGGTCGTCTCCGTCACGCTGACGCTGCCCGACGGCGCCGACTTCGACCACTCCACCACGCGCATCACGGCCCTCGAGGGTCTCACCCGCACGGACGTGACCGGGGACGCCGAGCCCTCCGGCTCGAGCATCACGGTCACCTTCGACCAGCCGATCACCGAGGGGCTGCTCCTGCGCCTGGAGATCTCGAGCATGCAGTTTCCCTCCGAGGGCGGCGACGTGGTGGTCTCCGGCACCTATGAGACCTCCGACGGCGAGACCCACGAGCTTGCGGACGCCGACCCCATCACCACGATCGCCAACACGCCCCTGCAGTCGCTCGTCAACTGGCTCGACGAGCAGGAGTGGGTCCAGAAGTGGAACTCCAACCAGTTCCTCGGCATGTTCCTGCGCCCGCAGCTGCTGGTGACGTCGTTCGTCTCGCTCGCGCCGGGCTGGCTTCTCTGCCTGGGCATCGTGGTGGCGGCCTACCCCTTTGCCATAGCCCTGGGCCTGCTCTTTGCCATGCTCAAGATCTCGCGCTGGCGCGTGCTGCGGGCCATTGCCGTGGTCTACATCAACGTGCTGCGCGGCACCCCGCTCTTCCTGCAGATCTACATCATGTTCTTTGGCCTGCCGATGCTCAACATCAACATCGACAACAACCTGCTCGGTATCATCGTCATGGCCATCAACTCGTCGGCCTACCTCGCGGAGATCTTCCGCGCGGGCATCCAGTCCATCCCCCAGGGTCAGTACGAGGCGGCGAGCTCGCTCGGCATGAACTACGTGCAGACCATGTTCAGCGTCATCCTGCCGCAGACCGTGCGCCGCGTCATCCCCACGGTCACGAGCGACTTCATCACCGCGTTCAAGGACACGTCGCTGCTCTCCTCCGTGGGCGTCATGGAGCTCATGATGTACTCCAAGAACCTCACCACCGTCTCGGGCAACATCACGCCCTACGTGGCGGCCGGCATCTTCTACCTCATCGTGACGCTGCCGCTCATCAAGGTCGTGGGCGTTATCGAGGACCGCATCGCCCGCTCCGAGCGTGGTGCCGGCCCGCGGCCCAAGAACCGCGCCCAGATTGCCGACAACGCCGACGCCCTGGTTGCCGAGAGCGCCGAGAGGGCCGTCGGTGCCGCCCAGGACGTCGATGCCGAGAAGGTCGCCGAGAGCCGCGCCGCGCAGGCCCCCAGCCCCGCGCGCTTCTCGTCCAGGGAGGTGGCAGCAGATGCCCGCTAGGAAGCACCGCCGCGCCATAGACGTCCCGCCGGCGCTCCCGGCTGACGAGGCCGCCCGCGCGGCCTACGAGAGCGACCGGGCCCTCACGCGCCACCACTTCGAGCCCGGCGAGCACCCCATCGTGCGCATCGAGCACCTCAACAAGAGCTTCGACGAGACGCTCGTGCTCAAGGACGTGAACCTCAACGTCTGGCCCGGCGAGGTCGTGGTGGTCCTGGGCCCCTCGGGCTCGGGCAAGTCCACGATGCTGCGCTGCATCAACCTGCTCGAGCGGCCCAGCGCGGGCCACATCCTCATAGAGGACGAGGAGATCACCAACAAGAGCGCCGCCGAGGTCAACCGGCTGCGGCGCGACGTGGGCATGGTCTTCCAGCAGTTCAACCTCTTCCCGCACCTCACGGCCAAGAAGAACGTCATGATTGGCCAGACCAAGGTGCTCGGGCGCCCAAAGGAGGAGGCTGAGGCCGAAGCGCTCAAGCAGCTCGCCGCCGTGGGTTTGGCTGACCGCGCCGACTTCAAGCCCGCCCAGCTCTCCGGCGGCCAGCAGCAGCGCGTGGCCATTGCCCGCGCCGTGGCCATGCACCCACGGGTGCTGCTCTTCGACGAGCCCACCTCGGCCCTGGACCCCGAGCTCGTGCGCGGCGTCCTCGACGTCATGCGCGACCTCGCGGAGAACTCGGGTATGACCATGATCGTGGTCACGCACGAGATGGGCTTCGCGCGCGACGTCGCCGACCGCGTGGTCTTTATGGAGGATGGCGTGGTGGTGGAGCAGGGCCTGCCTGAGAAGGTCTTCGACCACCCCGAGAACGCCCGCACCGCGGAGTTTCTCGGCAGCATCGACTAGGCGGGCGGGCCCGGCATCTCCGGGCCCGCGCCTGTTTCGAGCGGGTAAACCGGACTTCCCGGACCGTGTGCGAGCTGCGGTTCGTTTATGGCTTCCTGATGATGCGCATGTATCGTGCCAGGCACCTGTGCTACTATCAGCAAACGTTTATGTATGCTTTTCGGGAGGCTTGGGGATGCATCACAAAAACATCCTGCTCATATCTTCCACCACGCGGCTGCACGACCGCATGCGCGAGCTCTCGCACGCCATTGACGTCTCAATCGCCCTCGCCACCGAGGAGACCTTCTCCCAGGCCGTATCCTCGGGACACGAGTTCGACCTTGTGATTCTTGATGGGGACGGCATGTCCCAGGACACCCTCAACGCCGTTGACTCCTTCGTGGCCGAGAACGGCTTCGTCCCCATGCTCCTCGTGCAGGACCCCGACAAGCTCTCCACGCTTCGCATGCCCGCGCAGGGCAAGAACGACTTCATTCTCTCCACCGCCAGCTCCGCCGAGTTCGAGGTCCGCTGCTCGCTGCTGCTCTGGCCGGGCGAGGAGAGCGCGCCGGCGGACATCGTCACCGTGGACAACATGACGATCAACCTCGCCACCTATCAGGTCTACATTGACGAGAAGCCCGTTGACCTGACCCTCATGGAGTACTCGCTGCTCTCCTTCCTCGCCACCCATCCCTCCCGCGCCTACTCGCGGGAGACCCTCCTGCACCGCGTGTGGGGCTTCGAGTACTGCGGCGGCACGCGCACGGTGGACGTGCACATCCGTCGCGTCCGCTCGAAGGTGGGCCCGCAGGTGGCGAGCCACATTGTCACCATCCGCGGCGTGGGCTACCTCTTCCGCGTGTAGGGGCGTTGCTGCCGTGAGCGGGCGCCGCGTCGCGTTCTGCGAGCGTGCAGCTGGCTTGCGCGGAACTTGCAGGGAAGCGGCCCAGGTACCTGGATACCTGTCCTGAGCTTGCAATTTCAGATAACCGAAAGCGTCGTGCCGGGGAGATGGTCTTCTCGGCACGTTTGTTATCGCCCGATGCCTGGGGGGTAGAGTTACCGGTGGAAATTCACCATGCCCGAGCGGTATGAGCTAAGGAAGGCAGGCAGACATGAGCGACTATCCGTACGGTTCGTCTGGCGACGGCTCCCAGCAGAGCCCGCGGGGGCAGGTCCCGCCCTCGCCCTTTGACACGGGCTCGGGTTCGAGCACCGGATCGAGCTGGGGCTCCGGCTCTGACACGAATTCCGACTCCGGTTCGAGCTACGGCTCCGGGTCCGGCTGGGACGCCGGCACCGCCTATGGTCCCGCGTATGGCCCCGTCGACGACGCCTCGCAGACCCAGACGCAGGCCCAGCCCACGCCCCAGGCGCAGCCCGCGTCCGAGGAGAGTAACGTCCCGGCGCCGCCGACCCCCGAGAAGCCCAAGAAGAGGCGTCCCGGCGTGCGCGGCGTGATCGCGGGCTTCGTCGGCGGCGTGCTCGGTGCGGCCGTGGTGGCCGGCGCCCTCTACGCGGGCGGCTACCTCGGCACCAGCACGACCTCCTCGTCCTCATCCACGACCAGCCAGACGATCGTCATCGACCCGGACGACGAGGACGTCACCACGGCCACCGCCGTGGCGGCCAAGGTGCTCTCCTCCGTCTGCACCGTGTACTGCACCTACGAGGACGGCACGGGCCTGGGCTCCGGCGTCGTCTACGACACGGACGGCAACATCATCACCAACTACCACGTCATCGAGGACGCCGACAGCATCACGGTCACCATCGACGGCACGAGCTACGAGGCAACCGTCGTGGGTTATGACGCCTCGAGCGACATCGCCGTGCTCAAGGCCGACCTCGGGGACGACACCGTCACCCCCATCGAGGTGGGCGACTCCGACGAGCTCCAGGTGGGCGACTGGGTCATGACCGTGGGCAGCCCCTTTGGCCTCGAGAACTCCGTCTCGCAGGGCATCGTCTCGGCGCTCTCGCGCAGCACGGTGCTCGAGGACTCCAGCAGCTCCACCACCACCCTCTACACCAACCTCATCCAGACCGACGCCACCATCAACCCCGGCAACTCGGGCGGCGCGCTCGTCAACTCCGAGGGCCAGCTCGTGGGCATATGCACGCTCTTCTCGTCCGACACCGAGAGCTTCGCCGGCATCGGCTACGCCATCCCGGGCAACTACGCCACGGAGATCGCCGACAAGATCATCGCGGGCGAGACGGTCACCCACGCCTACATCGGCATCACGATGCAGACGGTGAGCTCCTCGATTGCCTCCCGCTACGGTCTTGCGGTGGAGGCGGGCGCCTACGTGGTGGAGGTCACCGAGGGCGGCCCCGCTGACGAGGCCGGCATCGAGGCGGGCGACGTCATCACCCAGATCGGCGACGACGAGATCACCTCCGCCGACGCCGCGCTGCTGGCCATTCGCTCGCACAGCGTGGGCGAGACCGTCACGGTGACCGTCGTGCGCGACGGCGAGGAGCTCAGCTTCGAGGTGACCCTCGGCTCCGACGAGGCGCTCCAGGAGGAAGAGGGGGAAGAGGAGACCGTGACCATTGACGGCGAGGAGATCTCCATCAACGACCTCATCGATCTCTACCAGCAGTACCAGCAGCAGATGACTCCCAACGGCGGCTTCTAGGCGAGAAGCGCGAGGCGGGCGCCCGGCGTCCGGCGAGGGCACCGGCGCCCG
>CAZCTE010000028.1:0-10537 GCA_964501395.1 uncultured Atopobium sp. | reverse complement strand
ACTATTTTCGGCGTTTGCCCAGTTGGCGCTGAAATTTGTCAGACTTATGCGGTTGTGGGGACCGGTGTGCGGGGGTCTGGCGTTCGTAGGGTGGCGCGGCGGGGCGCCTACGGGCGGGTGCCGAGTTTGGTGACTGGCTTGGTCGGACGCCTACGGGCGGGCGCAGCTGGTCGGGCCGCCGCGCAGGATGTCGAGCCCGTGTGCGATGGGCCCTATCACGGCCTCGAGGTTCTCCACGGCCGCACGCGGGCTGCCCGGCAGGTTGACTATGAGCGCGCGCCCGCGAATACCGGCCGTGGCGCGGGAGAGCCAGGCCCGGTCCGTCACCTGCGCGCTTGCGGCCCGCATGGCCTCGGGCAGGCCCGGCACGCGGCGCTCGCAGACGGCCTCGGTTGCCTCAGGTGTGACGTCCCGAGGCGAGAGGCCGGTCCCGCCGCAGGTGAGCACGAGGGCTACGTCTTGGCTGGCGGCGTCAACGAGGGCGGACGCGATGTCCTCGCGCTCGTCCGGCACCACACACACGGGCTCCACCTCGTAGCCATGCTCCGCGAGAAGCGCCGCGACCGCGGGCCCCGTCTCGTCCTCGTAGACGCCGGCGAAGGCGCGGTCGCTCACGGTTATCACGACGGCGCGGTGGGGCTCGGCCGGGCGAGCGGCGAGGTGGTGGTCGTGGGCATGGGGCTGCACCCCAGATGTGGTGTCCTTCTCGGCCATCCCTTACCTCCCAAAGGGGCAGTGCGGGTAGGTGCACTCGGGGCAGGTGAGGCAGAGGCCGCCCTCCCCCATCGCGACGATGTCCGCCTTGGTGAGCTCCACGCCCGCGGCCACGCGCGGCAGCACGAGGTCGAGCACCGTGGCCTTGTTGTACATGGCGCATCCGGGCACGCCGAGGACGGGCACGCCGGGCGCTCCCCCTGCGGCGCCCGCGGCCGCCTTGCCCGCCGGCGCGTCGAGATAGCCCACGAGCAGCATGGCGCCCGGCAGGACCGGCGCGCCGTAGGTGACCACGCGCGCGCCCGCGGCCTTGATGGCGCCGGGCGTGTTGTCGTCCGGGTCCACGGACATGCCGCCCGTGCACACGATGAGGTCCACGCCGCTGTCACGCGCCTCGCGGATAGCTGACGCCACGCTGTCACGATCGTCCCCCGGCGTGGCGCGCACCACGGTCTCGATGCCGTAGGCAGCGAGCTTCTCCACCATGACGGGGGTGAAGCGGTCCTCGATGAGACCCGAGGCCACCTCGGAGCCCGTGGCTATGACCGCGGCGGTGCGCAGGCGGAAGGGCTCCACGCGCATGAGCGGCTCGTCCCCGGCGGCCGCCTCGGCCTGCTGCAGGCGCTCCTCGGAGATGACCAGCGGAATCACGCGCGTGCCCGCCACGAGGTCGCCCTCGCGCACGGAGAAGCCGCCGCGGCGCGTGGCCACCATGACCTCGTCCACGGAGTTGACGGCCCGCAGACGCTCGGAGTCCACGAGAAGGACGCCGTCCTGCGCAGCGACCACGTTGATCTTGCCCTCCGAGGGGGCGCCGGACGCGCGCGTGCCGGGACCCGCCACGAGCGCCGCCATGCGGTACGCGGCATCATCCTCGTGCACCATGCCGGGCTCGAGCTCCCAGACGTAGAGGCTCTGCTTGCCCATGGAGAGCAGCACGGGCACGTCCTCCTCGGTGACCACGTGGCCCTTCTTGAAGCGCGGGCCCTTGAAGCGGCGCTCGCCGGGGGCGTCCCCGGTGAGGATCTGCGTCATGTCGTGGCAGAGCACCTGACCAACGGCGTCCTCGGTCCTTACGAGTTTCATACGGGTCTCCTCCCCTTTTGGTGCTGGACGGCGCGCGGCGCTGCCGGCGGGCTGGCGCTGGTGTGACGAGACGGCGGCACCTACCTCACGCGGATCTTGTCCCCTGCGCGCAGCTCGCCGTCGCGCGTGACCACGCAGAAGACACCCTCCGTGGGCATGGCGCAGCGGCCCGTGAGCCGGCGGATCTCGCAGTCGTTGTGACAGGTCTTGCCGATCTGCGTGACCACGAGCTCTGCGGTGCCGGCCGCAAGCGTGGTGCCCACGGGCAGCGCCTTGAGGTCGATTCCGCGCACGAGCACGTTCTCCGCGAAGTCCCCCGCCGCAAGATTCGGCAGCACGTCGCGCAGCTCGTCCACCGCCTCGGCGGGCAGCAGGCTCACCTGGCGGTGCCAGGCACCTGCGTGCGCGTCGCCGACGACGCCCGTGCCCACGCGGAGGGTGATGGCCTCGACGGGACTTTTGCGCACGCCCTTCTCGGTGCTCGTGCAGACGGCTTCCACGACGCCGACGGGCTTCTCTGCGGAGGGTTCCACGACGGCAGGCTCCGCGACAGCGGCCTCCTCGCCGACGGCCCCCTCCCCCCGCACGAAGCGGCCAGATGCGCCGCCGTCCTTCTCGAGCAGGCGCACCTCCTCGATCACCATGTCGCGCTGGTGGGCCTTGAGCATGTCGTAGACGGTGAGCCCGGCCACGGAGACCGCCGTGAGCGCCTCCATCTCCACGCCCGTCTCGCCCGTGCAGCGGCACTCGGCCTCTATTGCCACGCCATTGGGCTCCACGGAGAAGCGCAGGTCAACGCCCGTGAGCGCAACCTGGTGGCACATGGGGACGAGCTCCCAGCAGCGCTTGGCCGCCATGATGCCGGCCACCTGCGCCACGGCGAGGACGTCGCCCTTCTTGGCGCCGCCCGTGCGCACGAGCTCCACGGTGCTCGGCGCCATGCGGACGAAGCCCGCCGCCACGGCGCGCCGCTGCGTGCGGGGCTTGCCGCCCACGTCCACCATGCGGGCACGGCCCTGACCGTTCACGTGCGTGAGGTCGGGCATCTTGACCGAGGCGTGCGTCTGCGACGTGGCAGCTTCCTGCGTGCAGGCCGTCAGCGGCGTGGCAGCCCCCTGTTCGCCGTCCGTCTGAGCCGCGGCGGCCTCCTGCGCGTGCGGCGCCCGCTGCGCGTCCCTCTCGCCCACGCTTACCCCCCTATCTCGTTCATGGCCCGCGCCGACTCGCTCGCGCGGCCCCCGTCCATCCCATGATGCTCCGGCTTGCGCGAGATTCCCTCGAGAATCGCCGCGCGCAGGGCGTCCCCGGAGAGCCCGCGCAGCGGGACCTCGTCGGCCGAGTGCAGGCAGGGCTTGAGTCGGCCGTCCGCCGTCACGCGGATGCGCGTGCAGCCCGAGCAGAACCGGTGGCTCATCGGCCGGATGAGCCCCACGCGCCCGACCCACCCGGGCGCCGAGAAGAGCTCGGCCACGCCGTCGACGCCCGCGGGCGAAAGCTCCGGCACCGCCTCGAGCACGCGCTCCGCGGGCACGAAGCTCCCGCGCGGCCAGCGCGCGGCCTCCCCGATGGGCATGAGCTCGATGAAGCGCACGTCGACGGGCTCCTCGCGCGCGAGCCCGGCCACGTCCGCCACCTCGTCGTCGTTCACGCCGCCCATGAGGACGCAGTTGAGCTTGATCGGCATGAGACCCGCCTCGCGCGCCGCGCGAATGCCGGCGAGCGCGTCCGCCAGACGCCCGCCGCGAGTTATCTTGGCGTAACGCTCCGGCCGCAGACTGTCGAGGCTCACGTTCACCCTGTCGAGGCCCGCAGCGGCAAGCTCCCCAGCGAGCGGGGCGAGCAGCGTGGCGTTTGTGGTGAGGGCGAGCTCCTCGAGGCCGGGGATGGTGCGCAGCATGCGGATGAGCTCGGGCAGGTCACGCCGTACGAGGGGCTCCCCGCCCGTGACGCGCACCTTGCGCACGCCCAGCTGACAGCAGGCCTCCACGATGCGCGCAAGCTCCTCGAAGGAACAGACGTCCTCGTGGCGCAGCATGGGGACGCCGCCCGCCGGCATGCAGTACGTGCAGCGGCAGTTGCAGCGGTCCGTCACGGAGAGCCGCAGGTATTCGATGGGGCGGCCCTGACGGTCCCGCATGGGAGCCGCGGGCTCGCACGCCGTCAGGGCCGCGTCAGACCCGCGGCCGCGCGCCGGCAGGTCAGCTCTCGTTGTGCTCGGGTTGCTCGCCTTCCTCGCCTCCCTCGAGCGGCATCACGATGGCGGGGTCGGCCACCACCACGAGCTCGCGCGCACCCGCGAGCTCGTCCCACGCGTCCTTCTCGCACTCGTAGCGCAGGAGCCCGCCGCCGGGCGTCGCCAGCATCACGATTGTGGAGAAGGTCGAGTCTATCACGCGCTCCACGGTGCAGGGAATCTGGTTGGACGCGTCGTCCGCGAGCGCAGGGCCCGCGAAGACGCGCAGATAGTGGGCGCGCAGGCCCACGTGCGTCACGCCCGGCCCCACGGGGAGCTCCGTTTTCAGCGTGACGCCCCAGTCTTCGCAGAAGAGGTCGGTGAAGCTGGGCGTAACCTCCGCGTCAGCGGCGCGCCCGCTGTCCGCGACCTTCTCGCCAGCGTCCTGCTCGCCCGTCACAACCCGCGCGCGCGAGACGTTCTTGCAGCCCGAGATGAGCGCGGCCGAGAGCGTCCGCGGCGTGGAGAAGAGCTCCGAGATGGTGAGCTTGGGCTCCGATCGGCCGTGCGAGATCACGCAGACCGTGTCGCACATGCGGTAGGCCTCGTCGCGGTTGTGGCTCACGAAGAGCGCCCCGCCCGGGAAGCGGCGCAGCGTGTCCGAGAGCTCCATCTCGAGCTCCCAGCGCAGGTAGCCGTCGAGCGCCGAGAAGGGCTCGTCGAGCATGATGAGCTCGGGCTCGCCAGCGAGGATGCGCGCGAGCGCCACGCGCTGCTGCTGCCCGCCGGAGAGCTGTGCCGGGCGCAGGCGCTCGAGCCCCTCCAGCCGGAAGGTGCGGACCTGCTCTGCCACGCGGCGGGCGCGCTCCTGCCGCGGAACTCCCACGGCGCCGGCGGCGATGTTCTGCTCCACCGTCATGGTGGGGAAGAGCGCGTACTGCTGGAAGAGGTAGCCCACGTGGCGCTGCTGCGGCGGAAGGTTGATGCGCGCCGCGGAGTCGAAGAGCGTCCGCCCGTTGAGCTCTATGTGACCCTCGTCCGGCGTGAGCACGCCGGCCACACACTTGAGCGTAAGGGACTTGCCGCAGCCGGAGGGGCCCAGAAGCGCCAGCGTCTCCCGCGCGTCGTCGACCTCGAAGGAGACGTCCAGGGAAAAGTCGCCGAGCGTCTTGTGCACGTCAACGGAGAGACTCATGCGCGCGCCTCCCTCGACTCGAACCAGTTGAGCGCGAGGAGCACCACCGCAGAGATTGCGAGATTGATGAGGACCCAGGTGAGCGCGCCGGCGTCGTCCCCGGTGCGCCAGAGCTGGTAGACCGTGGTGGCCACGGTGGCCGTGGAGCCGGGCGTGTAGCCGCAGATCATGGCCGTGGCGCCGTACTCGCCGAGGGCCCGCGCGAACGCGAGCACCGCACCGGCCACGATCCCCCGCATGCAGCAGGGCATCTTCACGCGCCAGAAGACCCAGCGCTCGGAGTGGCCGAGCGTGCGCGCCGCGTGCGCGAGCGTCTCGTCGAAGGACTCGAAGGCCCCGCGCGCCGTGCGGTACATGAGCGGGAAGCTCACCACCACCGTGGCAAAGATCGCGGCGTACCAGGTCATGGTGAGGCGGATGCCAAAGAGCTCCGAGGCGAGCAGGCCGAGCGGCCGGCGCGGGCCCAGCAGGATGAGCAGCAGGTAGCCCACCACGGTGGGCGGCAGCACGAGCGGCAGCGTGAGCACAACGTCGAGCACGCCCTTGACCAGGCGCGGGGCGCGCGCCACCAGGTTGGCGAGCCAGATGCCGAGCAGGAACACGACCACCGTGGAGATGGCCGCGATGCGCAGCGAGTTGAGGAGCGGGTACCAGTCCATGCGGGGTCCTTCTCGTTGGTGCTTCCCGGAAGCCGCCTGTCAGCGGCCTGTCGGCGCGGCGTCTGCCGGACGTCCGTTTCGCGCGTCCTTCTCGGCACGCGCTTATCGACAGGCCGCTGACGCGCCCCTCGCTGTCGCTTCTCGGCGCCGGGGGGGACGCGCTTCCTACGCCCAGCGTGCGCAGGTGTTACACGCAGCGTGCGCCTAGCTGGCGAGCGGCGTGAAGCCGACCTCCTCGAAGCACGCGGAGGCCTCGTCGGTCGTGAGGAACTCGAGGAAGGCCGCGGCGCCCTCGGGGTTGGGTGCGTTCTTGGTCACGGCCGCCGGGTAGACCACCTGGCCGCACATCTCGGCCGTGGCGGTGTCCACCACGGTGAGGTCGGCGGAGTAGGCGTCGGTCTGGTAGACCACGCCGCAGTCGACGGCGCCCTCGGAGACCTGCGAGGTGACCTCCTTGACGTTGGTGCCGTAGGTGAGCACGCCGGACGCTGCCAGCTCGTCCTCGTCGAGGCCGTAGTACTGGAAAATCAGCTGGGTGTACTGGCCCACCGGCACGTCGGAGTTGCCCATGGCCATGAGGATGTCGCCCGAGGTCAGCAGCTCGGCGAGCTGGTCGAAGCTCTCGATCTCCTTGGGGTTGCCGTCCGGCACCACGAGCGCGACCTTGTTCTCGAGGATGTCAAAGCGCGTGGAGGAGTCGATGAGGTCGAGGTCCTCGGTGTTGCTGCCGGTCTCGTCCTCGGCGTCGAGCTGGTCCATCTGGAGCTGGCCCGCGGAGATGAAGACGTCGCAGTCCGCGCCCTCCTGAATCTGCGTCTTGAGCGTGCCCGAGGAGTCGTAGTTGAACGTCACCTCGTACTCGGGGTACTCCTCCATGAAGAGGTCGGCGGCCTCGGTGAGGCTCTCCGTCATGGACGCGGCGGCAAAGACGATGATTTCCGACACCTCCGTGTCAGAGGCGGCGTCGTCGGCGTCCGAGGTGGTGTCGTCGGTGTCCGAGGCGGCGTCGGCATCGTCGCTGTCGTCCGAGCACGCGGCGAGTCCGCCGGCAAGCGCCAGGGCAGTGAGCCCGGCGGTCCCCTTGATCATGTTCCTTCTCGAGAGGACCAGGTCGTTGTTGAGCATGGCGGTTTCCTTTCTGGTTGCTGACTTCTTGCTTGCGGTTGGGCGTCTGGCACGCCCTCCCCTACGGGTCCCGCAGGTCCGCGCGCACGCGGATGAGCTGGGCCGTTATGGAGACGGCGATCTCCTGCGGGGTCACGGCGCCTATGTCCTCGCCAATCGGCAGATGCACGGCGTCCACCCGCTCGGGATCCACGCCGGCCTCGACGAGGCTCCGGCGCGTGAGGGCGGCCTTGTTGCGGCTGCCGATGCAGCCCACGTAGGCGGGCTGTGGGTCGCGCGCGAGCACGCTCCGGAGCACCTCCCCGTCGGCCCGGTGCCCGTGCGTGAGCACCACGACAAAGTCGCGCGGGCCAATCTGCGCCGCCACGGCGAGCTCGTGGAAGTTCCCGCAGGTCACGGACGCTGCCTCGGGCAGCCGCTCGGGCGTGGCGAGCTCCGGGCGGTCATCGTAGACGCGGGGCTCAAAGCCCGCGGCCGCAGCCATGCCCACCAGCGCGGCACCCACGTGCCCCGCGCCAAAGACATGCAGCGCGCACGGGGCGAACACGCGCTCGCGATAGGTCGAGCCCTCTTCGTCCCAGCCGGGGCGGGCCTTTCTCGCCTCTACCAGCGCCATCGTGGGTGCGGCAGGGTCCGACCAGCCCTCCTCCACAACCGTCTCTCCCCCGCCCTCGAGGGTCTCACGAATCTTACAGAGCACGGGCAGGTCGCCCGACGCAAGCACCCGCACGGCGAGAAGCGCGTCGCCACCGCAGGCCATGTCGCTCGTGCTGCTGGTGACCCATTCCAAGCACGGGGCTGCCCCATCGCGGACGGCTTCCGCCCGCTCGATGGCGATCTGCTCGACCGCGCCGCCGCCCACGGTCCCGAGCAGGCGGCCGTCCTCGGTGACGACAAGCCGCGCGCCCTCATGCCGCGGCATCGAGCCGCGCGTGGCCAGCAGGCTCGCAAGTCCCACGCGTCTGCCGGCGGAAAGCTCCTCAATCAGGGCCGAGACCAGGGCCGCGTCTGAGAGCGAGCTGCCGGGCCGGCGGCTCTGGTCGGCCGGTTGGGCCGGGACGCTGCGGTCCTCTCGGCAGCCCCTCTCGCCCGGCCGGGCTGACGCGCCACGATCCTCACGGCTGACCTCGCCGCGACCTTCTCGCCCCGTGACCAGCACCCCCGAGAGCGACAGAATCGCCTCCAGGACCCCGCCGCCGACCGCGCTCGCCTTGTCCGACGCGGTGCGGATGTACGCGGGGTCGCAGCGCGGGTCCACGTCGCCGGACTTCATGCCGGCGCGCACGGGAACGCCCGCCTGCAGGAGGCCGCGGACCGTGCCCGCAATCGTGGCACGCATGGGCTCGCCGGCAACGGTCGCGCAGACGGCGCCCGCCTCCACGGTGTCACCAATCTCCAAGCACGGCTCGAAGATCCCATCCGCCGGCGCACGCATAACGCGCTCCCCCGCATAGCCGCCAATGAGGCCGGGCACCGCGGTGTTGGGCAGCGGCGAGCCCTCGTAGTAGACGCGCCCCAGGTAGTGGCCGCGCATGGTCTCCACGGCCGCGTCGCAGTCCACCTGCGCGGTAAAGCCGGGGCCCACGCCCACCACCACGGGCGCCATGTCGCGGCGCGTACCGAGGTTCTTCTTGGCGAGAATCGCGTCCACGAGGGCGTCCGGGGCGAGCTGCTCGACGCAGGCGGCGTCGGGGTCCACAAGCACGGCAATGTCGCCGGCGGCCGCGACGGCGCGAGCCTCCTGGGGGCTGGCACAGAGCTTCCCGCGCACGCCCTCCACGCTGACCGCGCCCAGGCGGATGGCTTCCGAGAAGCAGACGGTGCGCCGGATGGACGTGGGGACCGCAAGGTCGCACATCACCACGTCCATGCCCGCGCGGCGCAGGCGCAGCGCGATGCCCGACGCGATGTCCCCCGCCCCGCGAATGACGACCAGCATGTCCCCCTCCTTCTCGCCCTAGGCTTTGCTCGCCCCTAGGGCGCGACGCTTGTGCGCCTGCGAAGCAGGCCACCATCCCGCAGCGTCCCGCCGGCCGCAGGGCGTTATATTTTCAAAACTATAACGCTGCCCACGGGAAACTGCTTCCTAGCGAATCAGCATACCGTAGCGCCCCGCGTAATGCCATTCTCCCTGAGAGCCGCACCGCGAAGCCAGCCTTTGATCCGCCCCGGCGTCCCGCCCGTACTCACGGACCCCGGAAATTAATCCGATTTTGGTTTTGTGAACCGGATAAAACACCAGCTGAGCATTTCCAAGCTGGCTTGAAAATCGGATTATTTCCGAGCCACAGCACGATACCGGCCTTGGGGCTAGCCCTACCCAGCGGCGATCTCGCCCACGGCCGCCACGGCCGCGTCGATCTCCTCCTCCGTGGTGAACCACGACGTGCTCAGGCGCACGATGCCCTGGCGCTCGGTGCCCAGCGCCCGGTGCATGAGCGGCGCGCAGTGGGCGCCTGGCCGCGTGGCAATCCCCCACCCGCTCATAAGCGCGTCGGAGACCTCGGCGGAGTCGAGCTCGCCCACGTTGAGGCCCACCACGCTGCCGCAGCGCGCGGGATCCACGTCCCAGCCACCATACACCGTGACGCCCGGGAGGCCGCGCACGCCCTCAAAGAGCCGCAGCGCCAGCTCGTGCTTGCGGGCGCCCATGGCCGCGACCCCGCCCATCTCCTCGATAAAGCCCACGGCGGCGGCGAGCCCCGCCAGCCCGTGCGCGTTGAGCGTGCCCGCCTCCAGGCGCGTGGGCCACTCGGGCGGCTGACGGCGGTCGAACGACCTCACGCCGGTGCCGCCCTCGGCCCACGGCCGCACGTCCACGCCCTCGGCCACGGCCGCGCCGCCCGTGCCCTGCGGGCCCATGAGCCCCTTGTGCCCCGTGAAGCAGACCACGTCGAGTCCCATGGCGGCCATGTCAATGGGCTCGGCGCCCGCCGTCTGCGAGGCGTCCACCACGCAGAGCGCGCCCGCCGCGTGAGCCATCGCGGCCACGCGCGCCACGTCCACGAGGTTGCCGGTCACGTTGGAGCCGTGCGTGCACACAACGGCACGGGTCCCGGGCGTGACCAGCCGCTCGAGGGCCTCCATGTCAAGAAACCCGTGCTCGTCGCAGGGGGCGTAGGCGACCTCGACGCCCTGCTCGTCGGCGAGGCGCGCGAGCGGGCGCAGCACGGAGTTATGCTCGAGCACCGTGGTGGCAACGCGGTCGCCGGGGCCCACGAGGCCGCAGATCACGGCGTTGAGCGCGGCCGTGGAGTTTGCCGAGAAGACCACGTGGTCGGCGCGAGGGCAGCCCAGGAGGCGCGCCATGGCCTCCCGGCAGCCCTGCACCGTGCGCGACGCGTCGAGCGCGGACGATGTGGCCCCGCGGCCCGCGTTGCCGAGCGAGGTCATCGCCCGCGCGACGGCGTCCACGACCTCGGGCGGGCGGGTCATCGAGGTTGCGGCGTTGTCCAGGTAGATCATCGCGGTGCCTTTCGGTCTTAGGGAACGGGCGGCGGGCAGCGAGGCGCGGCAAGCGGCGGGGCGGAGGCGGGCGACCCCACGAGCAGCTTGTCGACACACTAACAAACCAGCTAGCCGATT
>CAZCTE010000027.1:0-10555 GCA_964501395.1 uncultured Atopobium sp. | reverse complement strand
AAGGCATCCTCCGGGGAAGGCCCTCGCCCGTGATTGCGGGTCCGCGCCTCAAAAATAACATGCATTGGTTACCTGAAAATCAACACAAGCCCAGTTGGCGTTTCGGGCTTTCTCATCCAGTGCATGTTATTTCCAAAGGACCGGTATGCATGACGAGATTTTCAGATAAGGGATACCGGCGCGACTTGCGTCCCGTGAGCCACGAGGCCGCGACACCAAAGTTGTGGAGCGTTGACGGATACCGGCGGGTGCGGGGCCCGTCTTGAGTCCGGACGGACGGCTCTGTAGTATTCTCATCAGATCCGAGGGAGTAGTGGCACGCCGCAAAAAGGCGTGCGGCGCGTCAACACACTGGCTAAACGCCTGGTGCGCCTTAATTAACGAGACTCGCGACAGGGCAGAGGGCCTTGTCGCGAGTTTTTTGTGGCTATGAGGAGAGGGGTAGTTATGGGAATGCTGGAGCTGGTCCTGATTGCTGTGGGGCTGTCGATGGACGCCTTTGCGGTGGCCGTCTGCAAGGGGCTGGGGATGTCCAAGCTCAACCTGCGCACGGCCGCGGTGCTGGCCCTCTTCTTCGGCTGCTTCCAGGCGCTCATGCCGTTCATCGGCTGGGCCCTGGGGAGCCAGTTCTTGTGGCTCATCGAGCCCGTCGACCACTGGGTCGCGTTCATCCTGCTCGCCTTCATAGGCGGCAAGATGATCTGGGGGGCGCTCCACGAGGACGAGGACTGCGCCGAGGGAGAGGACACGAGCCGCATCGACCTGCACGAGTTCCTCATGCTCGCAGTGGCCACCTCGATCGACGCGCTCGCCGCCGGCATCTCGTTCGCGGCCCTCGAGGTGGACATCGTCCCGTCGGTGCTGCTCATCGGCATCATCACGTTCTGCCTCACGCTCGTGGGCGTGGCCGTGGGGCACTTCTTCGGCGCGCGCTATCAGAAGCCCGCGAGCATCACGGGCGGCGCCGTGCTGGTCCTCATTGGCCTGAAGGTGCTGCTGGAGGGCCTGGGCATCATCGGCTAGCGGGACCGGGCGAGAAGCGCGCCGGGGGAGCGTTGCGGGACCGGGTCGCGTGAGCCGCCCGCGGCCAGCCCGCGCGCTACAAACACGCCTCCGCGATCCGTCTCCGCAGCTCGTCGATGCCCTGCCCGGTCTCGGCCGAGGTCACAATGACCTGCTCGCGCTCGATGCCCAGCTGCCGCGCGATCGAGGCAGCCTGCTGCGCCTGCTTGGAGCGCCCGAGCTTGTCCGCCTTGGTGAGGGCCACCACGAAGGGCAGCTCGCTCTCCCGGAGGAACCCCACCATCTCGTGGTCGAGCTTCTGGGCGTCGTGGCGGATGTCTACGAGGGCCACCACCAGGTTGAAGCTGCGCTCCTGCGCAAAGTAGCCCGAGATGAGGTTGGCCCAGCGCTGCTTCTCCTTCTGGGAGACCCGGGCAAAGCCGTAGCCGGGCAGGTCCACGAAGCGGATGCCGTCAACGTCAAAGAAGTTGATGTTGGCCGTCTTGCCCGGCGTGCTGGAGACCTTGACCAGGCCCTTGCGGTTGAAGAGCTTGTTGAGCAGGGAGGACTTCCCCACGTTGGAGCGCCCCGCCACGGCCACCTCGGGGGTGGTGGAGGGCGGGAGCTGCGCCACGGTGCCGTACGAGGCCTCGAAGCGGGCGGTCTGGTAGTTGATGGAGGCCATGGCGTCCTTTCGCTCGGCGCGTCCCGCACGGCGGGATTTGGGGCACCATTGTACCCGCGGAGACACCGCGTGCGAGAAAGCTGCACAGGGAGGCGCCATGTCGGAGGCCGCGGAGACGTTCGAGAAGACCGCTGGGTACGGGGACAACCTGCCGGGGGAGGCCGCCGCGCTGCGGTGGCTCGCCGAGGCGGAGCCCCTGGGCGGCATCCGCGTGGTGCGCGTCCTGCGCGTGAGCGAGAAGGAGCTTGTGGAGGAGCGCGTGAGAACGGGCTCGCCCTCGGCCGCGGCGGCGCGGCGCATGGGGGCGGCGCTGGCCCGCACGCACGCCGCTGGGGCGGCATGGTACGGCTGCCCGCCCGACGGCTGGTCCGGCGACCTCTGGGTCGGCCGCGCCCGGACCCCCTACGTCGCGCGCGAGGACGCGCCTGCGAGCTGGGGCGCGTTCTTCGCCGAGTATAGAATCATGAACTACGTGCGCACGCTTGTTGACCGCGGCGACTTTGACTCCGGGGACGCGGCGCCCCTCGAGCGCGTGGCGTCCCGCCTTGCCACCGGCGAGTTCGACGCGCCCCAGCCCAGGCTCGTGCGGGAGTCCGGCGCCGCCTGCGCGCGGCTGCACGGGGACCTCTGGGCGGGCAACATCCTCTGGGACGCGTACCGGGACGCCCCAACCGGCGGCGTCCTCATAGACCCCATGGCCTACGGCGGGCACGCCGAGACGGACCTCGCCATGCTCGCGCTCTTTGGCTACCCGTACCTGGACGAGGTCCTGCGCGGCTACGACGAGGCGTCGTCCCTTGCGGATGGCTGGCGCGAGCGCGTGGGCCTCCACCAGCTGGCGCCGCTGCTCCTGCACTGCGTGCTCTTTGGCGGCGGCTACGTGGGCGAGACGCTGGCGACGGCGCGGCGCTACGCGTAGGGGGTGCGGACGGCGCGAGAAGCGCGTGCCTGCGAGACGTCGGGCACCGTCTGCCCGCGCGCCAACCCGCGGACGCTATCGGCCCGCTACTCCCGCAGCAGCGCGTCCACGAGGGCGTTGTCCTCGGGGTCCGGCGAGCCGAGCGGCAGCCCGCAGGCCTCGAAGAAGTGGCTCCCGGCAAACTGGCGCGCGCGGAAGGTGTCGTGCGCGCCGTCGTTGAGGTAGCGCACGCGCGAGAGGCAGTCGGTGGTGGCGCAGTACAGCACGCCGTGCTTCTCGGCGTAGGCGAGGTAGGTCTCGTCGTCGGCCCACAGGGTCACGCCGGCCATGTTCTCCAGCTCGTAGGCCACGGCATACTCCTGCCAGACGATCCCGCGCACGCGCACGTAGGTGTCCAGCAGCGTGGCCATGCGCTTCACGCGGCGCAGCGTGGCCGCGGCGTCTATGAGCTTGGCCCCCGGCGCCGGGGGAAAGAGCGCGCGCCGGGTTATGGCCGCCAGCGCCTGGTCGCGCGCCGTCCCCTCGAGGAGCACCGCCGGCACGGAGAGCTTCATCGACTCGTTGGGGAAGAGCTCGATCGCCGAGTGCGGCACCACGGTCTCGTCGCGCGCCGGGATGCGAAAGACCAGGCTGTCGTGCGCGTGCTGGACGCGGCAGTCAAAGCCCCGCTGCCTGAAGGCCTCGTGCATGGCCGCCGCGCACTCGTTGGAGCGCTCGCGCGAGACGGCCTCCTCGGCGTCGCGCCCCATCCTAAAGAGGTAGAGGTCAAAGAGTGGCAGCTCCCCGTTGCGCGCGTCCGGCATGGGGTAGTACACGGTGCGCGTGCAGAAGGAGCGCACCTCAAGGCGCCGCTTGGTGGCCTTGTCGTAGAGGTCCACGAGCGCCGTGCCGGCGGCGGGGCCGGAGGTGGACCCCTCGCGGATCTCCACCACGCCGTCCGCCACGTAGGGCGGGAAGTCCCCCTCGAGCACCTGGACTAGGATGACGCCCTGCTCGGGGGTCTTGGGGTCCGGCAGGAACCGGGCGTGGAAGCGGGGCGCGGGGGAGACGTGACGCCGGCAGAGCTCGCCGATGATCTGTCCCACGTCGGACGACGGTCGGGCCACGGGGCAGACGTCCTTGCGCGCGTCCGAGATGCCGATGACGAGCCAGCCGCCGCGCGAGTTGGCAAACGACGCCACGATCTTGGGGATCTTGCGGCGCACGCTCTGCGAGAAGGTCTGCTTGAACTCCAGGGCAAAGCCCTCGTCGAGCTCGCGCAGCTGCTCGAGGTCCGCGTACTCGACCTCGGCGATGGACTTGGGCGCGTCCTGCTCGGTGCGGAAGGGACTGAACACGCGTGCCTCCTCTCGGCGTTTCTCGGCAGTATACCGCCGAGGGCAGCGGGCCCTATGCCCGCTCGGCCAGCAGCGGCGTGAGCGGGCCCTGTGCGAGCACGGTCACGCGGTGCGTCGCGCGGGAGAGTGCCGTGTAGAGGCGCCGGCGTGCGAGCGGGGCGTCCGGGTAGACCTCCTCCTGGGCGTCCGGGACAACAACGTGGTCGAACTCGAGCCCCTTGGCCACGCGCAGGGAGAGCAGGACCACGCCGGACGCGGGCAGGCTCACGTCGCCGCGCACCATGGGCACCTCGTTGCCGAGCTGCTTGTGCAGCCAGCTCACGCGCGCGTCGCTCTCGGCCACAACGGCGGTGAGGCCCTCGCCGGGCTCCGCCACGGCCGCCCGGAGCGCCTCGAGGTAGGCCTCCGTCGTGTCAAAGGAGCGGATGATGGGCTCCACGCCGGCGCGCTGGACCGAGGAGAGCCGCAGCTGCTCGTCCTTGTCGAGAAGCCCCGTAAAGAGCGCGGTGATCTCCGGGGAGGAGCGGTAGCTCGTGAGCAGGCGGCACTCGTCCACGCTGCCGTGGGTCTTCCGGAAGATCTCCGCGATCTGGGCGAAGCTGGCCGTGCCCTCGTAGATTGCCTGGTGCTCGTCTCCCAGCAGCAGGAAGTGCGCGCCCGAGAAGTACCGGGCAAGCACCATGAGCTGGGCCTGCGTGTAGTCCTGGACCTCGTCCACCATGACGTAGCGGGCGCTCTTCTCGCCGGTGCCCGAGAAGATCAGGCGCAGGTAGAGCCACTCCGTGGCCGAGAGGGCGTCCTGCCCGAGCAGGCGCATGCCAATGCGGTCGAGCCGCAGCCAGGTGAGCCGCTCTATCAGGTCGTGCGCGCCGGAGAAGCGGTGCTCCACCAGCCTGCGGGCGTAGGCGGCGGTCTCGGCGTCGTCCTCGGGCGAGATGGTCTCGCCAAAGACCTCGATCTGCTGCTCCACGTCCATGCCGAGCATCTCCTCCTGGAGCTCCTCGTCCTTGGACATCTGCGTGAAGCGCCGCTCCAGCCGGTCGTGGAGCTCGTCCTTCACGAGGGCCGTGAAGCGGGGCCCCACGGGGAACTGGGAGAACTTCTGCACGGCGCCCTGGACCTGGCCGAGCTTGAGGAGCGCCACGTCGTCCACGCGAATCTCGCGCAGGTCGTCCGGCTCGAGCACGAGGGAGCCGGCCGCCTCGTCCATGCGGAGGAGCGCCTCGGGGGCGGTTCCGAGGCCGGGGTCGCGGTCGCCCGCGCCCTGGGCCCGCACGAAGGCGCGCCAGGTGAAGGTCTGGGGGTTGGCCTCGCCCATGGAGGGGAGCACGGTGTCTATGTAGCGCTCGAAGACGTCGTTGGGCGTGAAGAGCCAGACCTGGCTTGCGTCGAGCCTCTTGCGGTTCTGGTAGAGGAGGAAGGCGATGCGCTGCAGGAGCACCGAGGTCTTGCCGGAGCCGGCGATGCCGTTCACCAGCAGCGCGGGCACGTCCTCGTGGCGGACCACCTCGTTCTGCTCGCGCTGGATGGTGGCGGTGATGTTCTGGAGCTTCTCGCTGTGGCGCTTCTTGAGGGCGCCCAGCAGCAGCGAGTCCTGGATTGCCACCGTGGTGTCAAAGTAGGAGTTGAGCGTGTCACGCACGATGTCGAACTGCCGGCGCAGAAGGAGGTTCACCGTGCGCGTCTTGCCGTCCACGTCGTAGGACGTGGGGCCCATCTCCTGGTTGTAGTAGGTCTCGGCCACGGGCGAGCGCCAGTCCACCACGAGCGGGCGCCCGCGCTCGTCGGTCATGCCCGCGGCGCCGATGTAGACGTCGCGCGGGGGCCGGCCGGGGCGCATCTCCAGCGTGACCTTGGCGAAGTAGGGCTGCAGGAGCAGGAGCATGACGCGGCGGAGCTTGTCCACGTTGAAGTCGTGGTGCTGGTTGTAGGCGTCGATGATGGAGTTGAGGCCCTCGATGGCCGAGAGGGTCTCCATGGTCTCGTCCGCGCCGCCAAAGTCCAGGCGCACCTCCTCGCTCATGTCGATGAGGTCCTGCCGGGCGCCGGCCTCCCTGGTCTCGAGCTGCTCGGACAGGTCGTCCCTGATCTGGAGGAGCCGTGCGTAGAGCTCGGAGAGGCGCGCCTGCTCCTGCTGGAAGACCGGGTCCGCCGCCGTGTCCTGGATGCTCTCGGCGTGCTCGGGGTTCTCGACGTTCTCGGACATGTGCCTCCTTCGTCCGCTCCTTCGTCCGGGAAAGCTAGACTGTCTATGGTATCTCAGTCGTCAGGGAAGAGAGGAAACCGCCATGTTTGGTCTGGCCCCAGAAACCACGGTGCTTGCGTTCGGCGAGATAATGATGAGGCTCTCGCCCCCGGGCCACCAGCGCATCGAGCAGGCCACGAGCTTTGACGTCCGCTACGGCGGCGCCGAGGCCAACGCCGCGCTCTCGCTCGCCTTCCAGGGCGACTCGGCCGCCTTCGTGTCCGTGGTCCCGCCCAACCGCATCGGCGACTGCGCGCTGCGCTCGCTCGTGGGCTACGGCGTTGACGTGTCCCGCGTCGTGCGCGAGGGCGACCGCCTGGGCAGCTACTTCTTTGAGATCGGCGCCTCCGAGCGCTCCAACGGCTGCGTCTACGACCGCAAGTACTCCGCGCTCTCGCTGGCCGACCGCTCGGTCTTTGACTGGGACAAGATCCTCGACGGCGTGGGCGCCTTCTACTTCTCCGGCGTGACGCCCGCCATCTCCGAGGCCATGGCCGGAGCCTGCGAGGACGCCCTCAGGGCCTGCCGCGAGAAGGGCATCGTGACCATCTGCGACCTCAACTACCGCGGCAAGCTCTGGAGCCCCGAGCGCGCCCAGGCCGTGATGAAGCGCCTGATGCCGCTCGTGGACATCTGCGTGGCCAACGACGAGGATGCGCCCTCCGCGCTGGGCATGACCTGCGTGTCCGGCTCCCTTGCCAACGGCATCGAGGAGCGCGACGACTACGCCGAGATGGCCCGCCAGATCTGCGAGGAGTACGGCTGCAAGCTGGTGGCCTCGGTCATTCGCAACGTCCGCTCGGTGGAGGATTCCGACTGGATGGGCATGGTCTACGCCGACGGCGAGGCGCACTTCTCGGCGGTCCACCACATCCACGTGCTCGAGGGCGTGGCGGCAGGCGATGCCTACGGCGCGGGCCTCGTTCACGCGCTGCTGCACGACTTCGACCTCGAGCACGCGAGCGAGTACGCCATCGCGGCGAGCGCCCTCAAGCTCACCATCCAGGGCGACTCCAACCTCGTGAGCGCGGACGAGATCGAGTCCGTGGCGGCGAGCCAGGCGGGCCTGCGCGTCGCGCGGTAGCGAGAAGCGCCTTGGGCCCGGCGTACCGCGTCGGGCCCCTCTGAACGGTATAACGCGGCGGGCCCCGTCGACCCTTTCGGCCGGCGGGGCCCGCGCGTGTTGCGGGAGCCTGTCGTTTGGGCTTATCGCCCGGCTAGTCGTCCACGAAGCCCACGCGATAGCTCGAGAAGACCACGGCGCCCTCGTCCTGCGTGGCGTCGAGGTCCACGTCCGCCCAGATGCCAAAGTCGCGGTCGTCGTCGGAGTCGCGGAAGATCTGGTGCACGTGCCAGACGTGCGCGGAGGCCTCGTCCGCCTCGTCTATGGTGTAGAACGCCGTGCTGCGGGCGTCCCCGTCGAGCAGGATCTCCTCGTGCTCCTCGTGGAAGCGGTCGAGCGCCTGCCGCCAGACGGGGGCGCGCCAGCCCCAGTCGGCGTCCAGCTTCCCGAGCTCGTCCGTGCGCCCGAAGGCCGCGAGGCGCACGCGCGCAAAGAGGGCGTTGCGCACGAGCAGGGTGAGGGCGCGGCGGTCGCGCACGACCTCGTCCGCGGCGGGCGGCGCGGCGTCGAGCCCCTGCGAGGGGCCCTCGCCCGCGGCGGCCCACTCGTCCACGAGGGAGGAGTCCACGGTGCGCACCACCAGGCCCAGCCAGGCGATGATGTCGCGCAGGCGCTCGTCGCGCTTGTCCAGCGGCACGGTGCGGTCGAGCGCGCGGAAGGCCTCGGAGAGGTAGCGCAGCAGCAGTCCCTCGGAGCGCGCGATGCCGTAGCGCCCCACGTACTCCTTGAAGTCGCTCGCGGTCTCCACCATGTCGCGCAGGACGGACTTGGGGCTGAGCGCAAAGTCTCGGGCCCAGGGGACCTTCTCGCAGTACTCGGCAAAGGCCGCGTCCAGGAGCTCCTCGAGCGGCTTGGGCCAGGTGACCTCCTGCAGGCGCTCCATGCGCTCGTCGTACTCCACGCCCTCGGCCTTCATCTCTGACATCGCGCGGTCGCGCGCCGCGCGCTGCTGGGCGCGCAGGATCTGCCAGGGGTCCTCGAGCGTGGCCTCCACCATGGAGATGACATCGAGGGCGTAGGTCTCGGACTCCGGGTCAAGGAGCTCCAGCGCGGCGAGAAGGAAGGGCGAGAGCGGCTGGTCGAGCGCGAAGTCGTCCGGCAGGTCCACGGTGGTGCGCCACTCCGCGCCGCCCTCCGGCAGCTCCTCGCGCGTGACCACGCCGGCGTCGAGCAGCGTGGCAAAGATCTCGTCCGCGCGGGTTGAGAGCGCGGCCTTCTCCTCGGCGGGCTGGGCGGACTCCTCGATGAGGCGGTGGACGCGCTCCCAGGCGTCGCCGCCCTGCTCCACCTCGGCGAGCACCATCGAGTGCGTGACCTTCATGCGGGGGCGGAGCGGCTCCGGAACGGCCTGCTCCAGGCGCTCGAAGGTCTGCCTGTTCCAGCCCACAAAGCCCTCGGGCGGCTTCTTGGTCTTGATCTTGCGGGCCTTCTTGGGGTCCCCGCCCGCCTTGGCGAGCGCGCGGGCGTTCTCTATGTCGTACTCGGTGGCCTCGGCTATGACGTGGCCCTCGGTGTCAAAGCCCGCGCGCCCGGCGCGGCCCACGATCTGATGGAACTCGCGGGCGTTGAGGTGGCGCATGCGCCGGCCGTCGAACTTGGAGAGGGCCGTGAGCACCACGGTGTGGATGGGCACGTTGATGCCCACGCCCAGCGTGTCCGTTCCGCAGATGACGGGGAGCAGGCCCTGCTGGGCGAGCTTCTCCACGAGCAGACGGTAGCGCGGCAGCATGCCCGCGTGGTGCACGCCCACGCCGCAGCCCAGCAGGCGCTGCAGCGTCTTGCCAAAGGTGGTGGTGAAACGCGTGCCCTTGATGGCCTCCTTGATGGCCTGGCGCTGCTCCTTGGTGGAGACGCCGTAGCTGGCCAGGTTCTGTGCGCTCGTGAGCGCCGCGTCCTGGGAGAAGTGGACCACGTAGAGCGGGGCCTCGCCGTTGCGCAGGGCCAGCTCAACCGTGCCCTCCAGCGCGGTGTCCACGAACTCGTAGGAGAGGGGCACCGGGCGCGGGGCGTCCGCGATGGTGTCCACGGCGCGCCCGCCGGTGTGGCGGCTCAGCGCCTCGGCGATGGAGGTGGTGTCGCCCAACGTGGCGCTCATGAGGAGGAACTGCGCGTGGGGGAGGGTGAGCAGCGGCACCTGCCATGCCCAGCCGCGGTCCGGGTCCGCGTAGAAGTGGAACTCGTCCATGGCCACGCAGCCCACGTCGCAGGACTCGCCCTCGCGCAGCGCCTGGTTGGCCAGGATCTCCGCGGTGCAGCAGATGATGGGCGCGCCGGCGTTGATGGAGGCGTCGCCGGTGATCATGCCCACGTTCTCGCGGCCAAAGAGCTCCACGAGGTCAAAGAACTTCTCGCTCACCAAGGCCTTGATGGGGGCGGTGTAGTAGGCGCGCCTATCTGTGCACACGCTCATGAAGCACATGCCCAGCGCCACCATCGACTTGCCCGACCCGGTGGGCGTCCCCAGGATGAGGTGGTCTCCGGCGGCAAGGGACAGCAGGGCCTCCTCTTGGTGGGGCCAGAGCTCGATCCCGCGCGACTCCACCCAGCCGAGAAAGAGGTCGAGCGCCTCGTCCGCGCCGATGTTGGGATAGGTCTCGTCGTCGGGCCAGGGGATGAGCCGGCCCAGCGAGCCCTCGCCGTTGGGGCCCTCGTCGAGCAGCTCGGGTGCGTTGGGTGCGGGTGCTTCGGCTGCGGGCGTGGGCGTGTCGGATGCGGGCGTGCCGGGTGCGTCTGCCATGCGTCTCCTATCAGCTGGTGGAGAACCCATTCTAGCGCGGGGGCGCCACGAGGCCCTCACGCGGCCTGCCTTGGCCGCCCGTGCCTAGGAAGCCGAGGAAGCGCCCGTGCCGCCCGCGCGCCCGTCGTGTCACTTGGGCCGTCCGTCCGATCCCTTGCGCCGCCCGACCCCCTCTCGTCTCCCCGGGCCCTAGGCTGGGGTGGGCACGGCACGACGAGGGAAGGAGCCCCATGGCACACTCCATCACCAGGCGAGAGGCGCTCTCATGCATGGGCGTCGCCGGGCTTGCCCTGGCCATGGCAGGCTGCTCCTCCCCTGAGGACGCGAGCGATCAGGGGACGACCCAGGAGGCCACCATCGAGCCCCTGGAGGACACGCAGGATTGGGATAGCGCCTACTACGTCCCGGCTTATGCGAGCTCCGAGGAGGCTGCGGCCGCGGGCGAGGAGGTGGCGGAGCGGCTCGAGGCGGGAGGCATCGTGCTCCTCAGAAACGAGGGCGTGCTGC
>CAZCTE010000026.1:8756-10591 GCA_964501395.1 uncultured Atopobium sp. | reverse complement strand
TCCTCGCAGGCGCCCACGTGCCAGCGCGCCGCGGCGGCCGCCTCCGGCGTGGCCCCCGCCACGGCGACGGAGTTCTCCACGGCTGCGAACATGGGCAGATCGTTGTCGGCGTCGCCAAAGACCACGACCTCGTCCAGGCCCACGCCCAGACGCTCGGCCATCCACGCCACCGCCGCTCCCTTGTCCCAGCCCCGCGGCGTGATGTTTGAGTACGTGGGCATCGCGCGGTCCACAAAGAGCTCGGGCACCTCCTCGTTGAGAAGCGCGGCGAGCTCCGCCGCCGCGGCCTCCCCCGCCCCCGTGAACACGTTCGCCTTCACCACCGGGAAGTCCGGGAGCTCCCGCGTCACGCGGCAGCGCTCCGCGTAGGCCGGGAAGTGCGCTGCCAGGACCTCGACCGAGCCCTCCACCAAAAGCGGCGTCATATCGTCGAAGATGACCAGCCCGGCCTGCGGCGTGGCGGCCACGATCTCGCGCAGGCGCGCGAGGGCCGCCGGGTCGAGCGTCTTCTCGAGGACGAGCTCCCCGCCCAGGTAGACCTGCATGCCGTTGGTTGCGAGCGCCGTGGCGCAGCAGGCGGCGTCATCCCCGAAGAAGCCCGGGACCCATGCGTAGCTGCGTCCGCTCGCCGGCCCCACGAACATCCCCGCGTCGAGCGCCGCGTGGAAGGCGGCGACGGTGCGCTTGGAGACGCGACGCTGACCATGCGGCAGGATGGTCCCGTCGATGTCGGTAAGGATGAGCTTCACGGGCACGGTTCTCTCCTTTGTCCGGCGCAGGGCGGCATCTGCGTGCACGTGGCAGCCGCACTTCTCGAGTGTACGCACGCCCGCCTCGCCGCTACTTCGTCTCGCCCTCCCGGCGGACGCGAAGCGCCTCGTACGCGCTACCGTACATGGCCGCCTGGTTACCCAGGCTCGCCACCTCAATGCGCGCCTGCTTGCAGGGCTCGAGCGCGTAGGTCTCAAAGCGCTCACGCAGCGTGGGCGCGAAGGTCTCGAAGGCGCCCGCCACGCCCCCGCCAATGAGATAGAGCTCCGGGTCCACGATGCAGGAGATCTGGGCCATGGCCAGGCCCAGGTAGTCACACATGACGTCGACCGCATACCGGGCGCACGCGTCCCCCTCGGCAAGCGCGCCGAAGACGGAGAGCGTGTCCGTGGCATGCTCCACGTGCGCGGGCGTCACGCCGCGGCGCTCGCACTCCTCAAGGTAGGTTCGAACGATTCCCTGGGCCGAGGCGTACTGCTCGAGACAGCCGCGCCGCCCGCAGCCGCAGGTACGCGTCTCCCTGCGGTTCACCGTCAGGTGGCCCGCCTCGCCCGCCGCGCCAAACGCGCCGGCCACGAGCCTGCCGTTGGCCACGATGCCCGCGCCCACGCCGGTGCCCAGGGCAAGAACCGCGCAGCTGGAGGCGCCCTTGGCGGCGCCGGCCCACATCTCGCCCAGCGCGGCGGCGTTTGCGTCGTTCACAAAGGCCACGGCCGCCCCCGGGAAGGCCTCACGGAAGGCGGCGACAAAGCCCTTGGGGTCCATCTCAACGTTGGCGAGAATTCCCACCGTGCCGTCGTCGGCCACGGGGGCGGGAACGTCCAGCCCGCAGGCGACCACGTCCGCCGGCTCGGCACCGTGCTCGAACAGGACCCCGGCGATGGCGCCGGTGACCGTGGCGAAGGCCTGCGCGCTCACGAGCTCGGGCGTGGGAATCTTGTGCTCGTCGAGCAGCTCGCCCGCGGTCGTGAAGAGACCGAGCTTGATGCTCGTCCCGCCGACGTCGATGCCCAGAACCAGTTCCATGGAAGATCCTCCTTCTCTGCGGGGCGCGCCCGGCGTGT
>CAZCTE010000026.1:6858-8656 GCA_964501395.1 uncultured Atopobium sp. | reverse complement strand
GCGCCCCTCAAACCTGCGGCGGCATGCGCCGTCCCGCCCGCAACCCTGTCTCACGACCCTAGATGATACGGTGCGCGCCGCGCCTTATGGCCATCTTCTGCACGGACGGGTCACTCCGTCGGCGGACGGGTACACTTTGGGGCGGTGCGCGTCCCGGCGCGCACCGGGCGCACGAAACGAATGCGCGGAACGCGCGCATCGGACGCGCAAGGCCCGCGTGGCAAAGCCTCACGACACACGAGGAGCACACATGGCAGACACGAACCCCGCCCAGCTCAACGCCGCACTCGCCAACCCCCGAGCTGACATGGAGGCGTTCGACGCCCTCGAGCGCCGGCTCTTCTCGCTCGACTACGCCATGGGCGAGATCGGCTCCCTCGGCCCCGTCATCGACCCGCCCAAGGCCACCGAGGAGCGCGCGGAGGCCATGGCCGTCCTCCAGCAGGCCCGGACCGAGGCGCTCTGCGACCCCGCGGTGGGCCCGCTCCTCGACCGCATCGAGAAGGCGCCCGAGCTCGTGGGCGAGACCCGCCTGGCGCAGGCGCGCATCCTCAAGCGCGACCGCGCGGCCATCCTCGACGTCCCGGCCGAGGAGCAGGCTGAGTTCAGCCGTCTCACCATTGAGGCCAACGACGTCTGGCGCCGTGCCAAGCCGGCAAACGACTGGGAGAGCTTCGCCCCCTACCTCGACCGCATCGTCGCTGCCCTCACGTCCATGGCGGCCAAGAAGGACGCGAGCAAGGACCCCTACGACGTCTGGCTCAACGAGTACGAGTGGGGCACGGACCGCGCCTTCTACGACCGGTTCTTCTCGCAGGTGAAGGACTGCGTGGTGCCGCTTCTGGCGGACTGCGTGGCAAGCCGCCACAAGCCGGGCCACTCCTGCGTGGACGGCTCCTTTGACGAGGAGCGCCAGTGGCGGCTCGCGCGCGACGTCGTGCGACTCGAGGGCGTGGACGAGGGCGCGCTCTGGCTCGGGCGCACCGAGCACCCGTTCACGGGCGGCCCGTCCCGGAGCTTCGTGGTCATAGCCAGCCACGTCTACCAGGACAACCTGCTCTCCAACGTCTTCTCCATGCTGCACGAGGGCGGCCACACGCTCTACGAGCAGAACGTGGACCCGGCCTACCGCTTCACGTCCCTGCGCGGCGGGACCTCGATGGGCATGCACGAGGCGCAGTCCCGCTTCTTCGAGAACCTCGTGGGCCGCTCCGAGGCCTTTGCCGCGCCGCTCCTGGAGATTCTGGTCAAGCACTTCCCCGGCCAGCTCCGCAGCGTGACGCCGCGCCTGCTCTACCTCGCCGAGAACTGCGCCGAGCCGAGCCTCATCCGCACCGAGGCCGACGAGCTCACCTACCCGCTCCACATCCTCGTGCGCTACGAGATCGAGCAGCTCCTCTTCTCCGGCGAGGCAAAGGCGGCCGACGTCCCGGCCCTCTGGGCGCAGAAGTACCACGACTACCTGGGCGTCACCGTGCCAGACGACACCCGCGGCGCGCTCCAGGACACCCACTGGTCCGACGGCTCCTTCGGCTACTTCCCCACCTACGCCCTGGGCTCGGCCTACGGCGCCCAGCTCAAGGCGGCCATGGTGGCCGGCGGCATGGACTTCGACGCCGTGTGCGCCTCCGGCGACCTTGCGCCCATCCGCGAGTGGCTGCGCGAGCGCATCTGGCGCTGGGGGCGCTCCAAGGACTCCGGCGAGCTCATCGAGGCGGCGTGCGGCGAGCCCTTCTCGCCCGCCTACTACACGGACTACCTCACCGAGAAGTTCTCGGCGCTGTACCGGCTGGCATAG
>CAZCTE010000026.1:4620-6758 GCA_964501395.1 uncultured Atopobium sp. | reverse complement strand
GCGGCGAGGAGGCTGCCGCGGCCCACGTGACGGGAGGCTGGCGTGAGGGCGCTCATTCAGCGCGTGGAGCGCGCGCAGGTGGAGGTCGAGGGGCAGGTCGTGGGCAGCTGCGGGGCGGGCTACCTCGTGCTGCTGGGCGTGGCACCCGATGACGACGAAGCGCTCTGCGAGCGGCTCTGGCGCAAGGTGGCCGCGCTGCGCATCTGCTCGGACGAGGACGGGAAGGCCAATCGCTCGCTTCTTGACACCGCGGGCGAGGTCCTGGTGGTGAGCCAGTTCACGCTCTTTGCGGACGCCCGGCGCGGAAACCGCCCCTCGTTCACGGGCGCCGCAGGGCCCGAGCTCGCCGAGCGCCTCTACGAGCGCTTCTGCGACCTCGCTGAGCAGGACCTCGGCGCCGGGCGCGTGGGCCGCGGCGTCTTTGGCGCCATGATGCGCGTGAGCTTGGTGAACGACGGGCCGTTCACGGTCCTGCTCGACACCAAGGAGCTGGGCTGGGGATAGGAGCGGGCGCGCTGCGGCTGAGGCGCACTGCGAAGGACGGACGCCGGGCAACGCCCGGCGGCGCTGGACCGGCGGGCGGCCTCATCCCCTACGGCAGGCGCGACGTGATGAGCGTCATCTCCCCCGAGAACATCAGCTCGCCGCAGCCCGCCGGCACGAGGAAGTGCGTGCCGCGCGCGACCTCGTGCACAACTCCGGCCGCCGAGGCGCAGACGCTGCCCGAGCCCTCGATCACGCTCGCGCACAGGAAGGGCCAGCGCTGCTCCACGCACTTCTCGCCAGCGACGCGCACGCGGCTCACGACGAAGCTCGGGCACGCCATGAGCTCGGTCACGCCATCGACCTCGGGCGCCGTGACCTCACCGGACGTGGGCGCCAGCAGGTCGTAGTCCACAACGTCGAGGCTCTGCTGGATGTGGAGCTCGCGCGCGGTGCCGTCCTCCTGGACGCGGTCGTAGTCGTAGACGCGGTAGGTGACGTCGGAGGACTGCTGGGTCTCGAGAAGCAGCGTCCCGCCCTGGATGGCGTGGACGGTGCCGGGCTCTATGCGGAAGAAGTCTCCCGGGCGGCAGGGCACGAGGTTGAGCAGGTCGTCCCAGCGGCCCTCCTCGATCATCCGCGCGAGCTCCGCGCGGTCGTGCGCGCGCTGGCCAATCACAATCTGGGTGTTGGGCTCTGTGGCCAGGACGTACCAGCACTCGCGCTTGCCGAGCGAGCCGTTCTCGTGCTCGGCGGCGTAGGCGTCGTCCGGGTGCACCTGCACGGAGAGGTTGTCCTTGGCGTCGAGGATCTTGATAAGCAGGGGGAAGCGGTCGCCCTCCGCGTTGCCAAAGAGCTCGCGGTGCGTATCCCAGAGCTCGGAGAGGCGCAGGCCGTCCCAGGCGCCGCCGGAGATACGGCAGTCACCGCTAGGGTGCGCGCTGATGGCCCAGCACTCCCCTATCGGGCCGTCGGGAATCTCGTAGCCCAGGTCGGTCTCAAGCTTGCGACCCCCCCAGAGCTTCTCGTGAAAGACGGGCGCGGGAAAGATGAGGTCACGCGAGAGGTCAGCCATGGCTCCCCGTTTCTTGCCGGTGGGCGGTCGTGGGCAACGCTGGCCCACATCATACCCCGACGAGGGGACTTTCGGAGAAGGCGGCGGGGCAATCGGTCTGCCGGGCCGCCGGTTCCCAACAGCTCCTGCCGCCCTCGGACGCCGGTCGCCCGCGGCCCCCGTTCGTGTGCCATAACTTCGGCAAGCTCTTTCAGGCTGCTTTCAAGAGCATCTTTTCCTATTCATGGGGTCTGACCTGTCGTGATGTTGGGATGTAGGAATGTCGCCCCCCTCCGTTTCAAGGTTTGCATGCACTAGACTTACTCGGTGTTCTACGAACGGTTTCACGAGTTTTGGGGTGAACGAAGGCACTTCATGGACCAGCCCACACACGACGAACAACACCCCAGAAAGCCCCACCGCCGTATCGCGCGCAATGACCCGGGCGACAACGAGCCACACCTCAGCTCAACGCGGAGCGGCGAGTCACACGTCAGCGCACGACAAGACGGTAGGACGCAGGTGAGCACGCCGCTCGTCAGCATGAGGCAGGGCAACGCGCCGCGTGTCAGCACGCCAAAAGGCGCCACGCCGCAGGGCA
>CAZCTE010000026.1:0-4520 GCA_964501395.1 uncultured Atopobium sp. | reverse complement strand
CCGCCCGCGGCGGCGCGATGGACGCAGCCGGCGACAGCCGCGGGGGCCGCACCCTGAGCCAGCCGACCCTCCGCCGCGGCGGTACGGCGCACCCGCACACGCGGTTTGACTACATGCACGCACGCCAGCGGCGCAACCAGAGGCGCTGGATGCTCGTGGTGGCCGCCGCGCTCGTGCTGGTGATCGCGGTGGTTCTCGTCCCCCGGGCACTGAGCGCCGCGTCCTCCTCCTCGGACACCGCAACGTCCTCCGCCGACGAGGTCGAGACGGTCGTTGAGGAGGTGATTACGGTGGTCCCCATGTCGGAGGCCGAGGACGCCACCTACACGACCGACTCCGGCATCGAGGTCGTGGCACCCGAGGCCTTTGCGTCAACCGACGAGCTCGCCGCCGTCGAGGAGGCGCTCGCCGCCCTCCAGGAGGACGGCTCCACCGTGGGCTTTGTCCTGTGGGACATGGACTCCGACCGCAGCCTCCGCTACAACGACGACTCTCGCTTCTACTCGGCAAGCAGCATCAAGATCGCCGTGTGCACGATGATCTTCGAGGAGAACGGCGGCGGTGCCGGCTACTCCGACACCATCTACAACGCGCTGGTCAACTCGTCCAACGATGACTTCTCGCGCCTGACGCACATCTTTGGCTACGCGAACGTCTCGGAATGGCTCATCGCAAACGGCGCCCCCGAGGCCGGCGCCGACGCCGCCAGCAGCCAGTACGTGTACATCTCCGCCTCGGAGCTGGCCAACGTCTGGCAGGAGGTCTGGCGCTACGGCACCTCCGGGGAGGACGGCAGCGAGGAGCTGGGCAGCTATCTCGCGCAGACCAACCACTCCCCCATCGGCACGACGCTGCGCGACGTCTACGAGGTGTGGTCCAAGCCGGGCTGGTACCCCAACGACTCCTACAACATCCCCGCGAGCAACGACGCGGGCATCGTCTTCTCCGACACCGGGGACTACGTCCTGGTGGTGCTGACGGACATCGGCGACAACACCGACGCCCTCATCCCGCTCATCGAGGCGCTCGACGCGGCGCACTCCAGCATGTGCGGAGACGAGCTGGTGGAGGTTGAGGTGGAGGTCGAAGCCGACTAGGCCTGTCTATTGGCGCTGGCGCACCATCGAGGAACGGACTCGAAGAAGCAGCCCGGCCGCGAGTGGCCCTTCTCGCCAAGGGGCTTACAGCCGCATAAGTCTGACAATTTTTCACGTCAACTGGGCAAACGTCAAAACTACCCCGAGAAATGCGGTTGTAAATTACTATCTAAGGCTCATGAATATGCCGTACCGCGCCCACATGCGGGCACGCCTTGTCATCCCAGCCTGAGCTGGGCCTTCCTCTTGTCCGGCGAGGTCTCCGAGTAGGAGGCCATCACGCGCTCGAGGAAGGACAGCGACCCGACCTACACCTTCTTCTACACCACCCTCTATGAGGCCGCCTTCTACTTCCTGCCCATCTACCTCGGCTACACGGCCGCCAAGAAGATAGGCGCCACGCCGGTGCTCGGTATGCTCATCGGCGGCGCCATTGGCGCCGTGGCCTCCGGCCTCATGGGTGTGACCTACTACCTGGCAGGCGGCGGCTCCAACTTCATGATCTTCACCAACTACCTCCAGGGAGGCACCCAGAACGTCATCATGGGCATCATCGGCATGGCCATAGCCTTCGTAGTTGGTGCCGTTGTGACCTACCTCACGGGCTTCACCAAGGAGGGGATCGAGGGCGAGGCCGCCTAGGCACACCACGCTCACCTCTGATGGCATAGACTCCTAGGCATCAGCTCGCGGGGCCCCACTGGGCCCCGTTTTTGAAGGCCTCGTTTTACAGGAGGAGAAATGGCAACGTACTCCACCATCACCACCCTGGGCGACTTTGGTCCCTGGATCTCAAAGCTCGTGCTCGACCTGCCGTGTGAGGTCGGCCCCGGCGACGTCTCCCCGGCGGGCTTCAACGTGTTCTGCACGCGGCGCGAGACGGCCGACGGCTCGGTCCTCATGCGGCACGAGAAGGGCCAGGCGGAGGCGCGACCGAGCCAGGGCTACGTGGACGTGCGGGCCGCCTACCCCTGCGACGAGCGCGGCGGGCGCACGGACCGCGGGCGCCACGTGGCGCTCGACATGGGAGAGGTGCGCCTGAACAAGCGCATCGAGGGCAGCATGCTCCAGTCGCGCTTTGTCACGAACGACTATCGCGTGACGCAGCTCACGGAGCTTCCCGGGACAAACGGCCCCGTGAGCGGGCTGGTCTTCGACGAGCGTACGGACGATCTCTGCCCTCAGCTCGCCGGCTGGCACGAGGGACGGCAGGCCCAGGAGGTCGACGGCGTGCGTCTGGGCTACGGCTACTACGAGCCGACCTTCTCGGCAGATTCCAACGGAGACGAGGAGGGCACGCCCGCGCCCCTCATCGTGTGGCTCCACGGCGCCGGTGAGCGCGGAAGCGAGATCGGCCGCGCCTACCAGGGCAACCGCGTGACCGCGCTCTCAGGCCGGCAGATCCAGTCGTACTTTGGCGGCGCCGCCTGGGTGCTCGTCCCCCAGTGCCCAACCTTCTGGATGGACGACGGCGAGAGCCAGCTCGGCCGCGTGAACGAGAGCGTCTACGTCCGACCGCTCAAGGCGCTCGTAGACGAGTTCGTGGCCGCGCGCCCCGGGCTCGTGGACCCAGAGCGCATCGTGATAGGCGGCCTCTCCAACGGCGGATTCATGACCGTGCGCATGTGCCTGGACTACCCGGGGTTCTGGGCCGCGGGCATCCCCGTATGCGCACCGTTCTACGAGGAGAACCAGACACCTGAGGCCGTGGCCGCCATCGCCGGGACGCCGCTCTGGTTCGTGCACGCCAAGGGTGACGAGCTCGTGGACCCGCGCCAGACGTCGCTGCCGCTCTACGCGCGCCTGCGCGAGGCGGGCGCCGAGGTCCACATGACCTATTTCGACCACGTGGAGGACCTCACCGGCGTCTACCGCGAGCCCGACGGCCGACCGCTGCGCACCTTCAGCCACGGCGTGTGGATCCACGTCTACAACGACTTCTGCCACACCGACCTCGACGGACGTAATGTGATGGTAAACGGCGAGCCCGTGGGCGTCTGGGAGTGGGCGGCAAGCAAGCGCCGCCCCGGCACGAGGGCGTAACCAACGTCTACATCGCCCGGCGGACGGCCTCGTGCCGGCTGCCGGGCACGTCATCTTCCAAAGTTCGCGATGCGCGGCCGCTCCTAGCGCACACGACGCTGGGCTACGATGCCGAGGACTCGAACGAGCTCATCCCTCTCGCCGCCTCCGTCGCGCTCGTAGATGATGTCATAGCCCGCGGCGGCCACCTTGAGGCAGCTCGGACCAAACGCGCGCAGGAGCACCGGCTCTATCAGCGACGACCCAACTCCCGGAAACGTCTCGACAAGCTTGAGCTTGGCCCACACCTCAGCCTCCGCCGCCTCGCTGAGCTCTGCCACCTCATCGAGGAATGGACCCGAGAAGAGCAGCCTAGCCACGGGCGGCCCTTCTCCGCGCCACGGCCTCCCGGGCGGCGTCGAAACCCTCGACGAAGTCTCCCTCGTCGATGGCTGCCCGACCGCGCAGGACGGCCTCCTCGACGCGGTTCGCGTACAGCGCCCGCTCCACGGCGTCATCAACCTCGCGCCTGAACACGTCCTCCGAGCAGAGGACGTAGGCCCCCTTGCCGTTCTCAGTTATACGCACGAGCCCCTCGCGGGCAGCCGCCTTGACCTCACGCGAATGATCGCGCAGCTCGGTGGTCGAGAAGATAGCGTCCATGCGACACCCCCGTGATTACGTACGTGATTCTGTACGATATCAGCCACATCTGAGTATAGCCAAAGCCTGTCGGGGCGCTCACGCCGCCAGGCAAACCTCGCACCCCGTCTCTCTTTCTCGGAGACTTCCTGCGCAAACGTCGCAGGCGTACCCGAAAACACTGACGAGGCGCGAGGTTTGCACGTCTGAAACAATCGAGTGGGGACGTTGGGAGTGCGGAGAGGTTGACTCCGCGACGTGCGCCCCGACCCTACATCGCCCGGCGGACGGCCTCGTGCCAGCCGGCAAGCTTCTCCGCACGCCGGTCCACGTCCATCGCGGGCGAGAAGCTCGTGCGCGTCACCTGGTCGTAGATGACGTTGCGGTCCCACACCCCCGCCGAGCGGGCGGCCGGACGTGCTGGTGCGGGCGGCCCCTACCTGCGTGTGTGCGTGCGCGTGACCGCGGCCTACTCGTTGTCGCCGGCGGTCATCTGCGTGGCGGAGATGGCGTCGTCGGCGTCGGAGGCGTCACGCCACTTCCAGTCGGTGAACGCGGGGTGGTCGTAGCCGTTGTCGACCGCGAACTGGAACGCGTCCACGCGGAAGCGCTCCCACTCGGCGATCTGCTCGGACCACTTCTCAACGTCAATCATGCGCAGGGCGTCGGCGGCAAGGGCCCAGCGGTCCATGTCGTTCACGCGAACCATGTCGTACGGCGTGGTCGTGGAGCCCTGCTCCTTGTAGCCGTGGACGTTGA
>CAZCTE010000025.1:0-10812 GCA_964501395.1 uncultured Atopobium sp. | reverse complement strand
TCCCCACGCGCTCACCTCCTCACCCTCTATAACGATTCGAGGCGCGATTGTGAGCGCTCTTGGACGAATGCGTCCCCCGAGCCGTCCCGGTGCCCCAGGCAGCCAGGGTCTCGGCTGGAGTCGATTTCAAAATTGGGGCTTGACCCAAGCCGGCTCGCTGTCTATAGTGATTCCCGCACCAATTTGGGGATATAGCTCAGTTGGGAGAGCGCGTGACTGGCAGTCACGAGGTCAGGGGTTCGAACCCCCTTATCTCCACCACGAAATTGCGGGCGGCGGCTTCGGCCGTCGCCTTATTCGTATTGGGCTCATGGCGCAACGGTTAGCGCAGGGGACTCATAATCCCTGGGTTGCAGGTTCGAATCCTGCTGGGCCCACCAGAGCATTCGCAGGCCAGACCATGTATTTTTGGTCGGGCCTGTTTCTTTTTGCATGTTTGCAGCCGCTATAGGCCGCTGGGCGCGGCCGTAAGGCGTCACGCGGCAAAAGGCCCCTGCCCCACAAAGGGGAAGGGGCGCAACGGGTTATCCCCTCCATGCGACGACGGCCCCGGCCTCGGGGCCGGGGCCGTCGTCGTTGGGTTGCGCTGCTAGGCGCGGGCGGGCACCACGCGCTCGGCGAGCCAGGAGACGAGCTCGCCCATCGGCACGTCGAGGCGCTCTCCGCCCTCGCGGACCTTGACCTCGGCCATGCCGTTGGCCACGCCGCGCTTGCCCACGATCACCTGGTACGGGATGCCCACGAGGTCCGCGTCCGCGAACTTCACGCCCGGGCGCTCCTTGCGGTCGTCGAGCAGGACCTCGAGCCCGGCGGCGGCAAGCTCCTCGGCCACGCCCTGCGCGGCGGGCGCCACCACGTCGTCGCCCGCGACGAGGGAAATGACCTCAACCTCAAACGGCGCCACGCTCACCGGCCAGCAGATGCCGTTCTCGTCGTTGTGCTGCTCCACGACGGCCGCCAGCATGCGCGAGACGCCGATGCCGTAGCAGCCCATGAGGAAGGGGCGCTCCACGCCGTCCTCGTCCGCGAAGGTGGCGCCCATGGCCTCGGAGTACTTGGTGCCCAGCTGGAAGACCTGGGAGACCTCGATCCCGCGCGCGCCCTTGAGCGCCTCGCCGCAGTGCGGGCAGGGGTCGCCGGCGTGCACGCTCACGAGGTCGGCCCACTCGTCCACCTCAAAGTCGCGGCCGGGGCGGGCGCCCGTGTAGTGGTAGTCAACCTCGTTGGCGCCGCAGGTCCAGCTCTGGCTCTCGCGCAGGGACTCGTCGCAGACCAGGCGCACGCCCTCCGGCAGGCCCACGGGACCGATGAAGCCCTTGCGCAGACCCCACTCCTCGAGCTCCTCGTCGCTCATGAGGTGGTAGGCGCCAAAGAGGTGCTGCGCCTTGACCTCGTTGAGCTCGTGGTCGCCTGGGACGATGGCCACAACGGCACCGCCGTCCCCGTCCACGAGCGCCAGCGACTTGCGCGTCCCGTTCTCGGGGAAGCCGAAGAACTCGGCCACGGCCTCGATGGAGCCCAGGCCGGGCGTGTGGACCCTCTGGAGCGCGCCGTCGCCGGGCCCCTCGGTCACGGGCACGCGGGTGGACGCCGCCTCAACGTCCGCGGCAAAGCCGCAGTCGCAGTAGACGAGCTCGGCCTCGCCGGAGTCCGCGAGGGCCATGAACTCGACGGAGGTGTCCCCGCCGATCTGCCCGGAGTCGGCCACCACGGGCAGCGCGAAGATGCCGCAGCGCTCGGCGATGCGGGCGTAGGCGCCCTTCTCCTGCTCGTAGCACTCCTGGAGCGACTCCTGGGTGGCCGAGAAGCTGTAGGCGTCCTTCATGATGAACTCGCGGCCGCGCATGAGGCCAAAGCGCGGGCGGATCTCGTCGCGGAACTTGTCCTGGATCTGGTAGAGCGTCACGGGCAGCTGCTTGTAGGAGCGCAGCTCGTTCTTCACGAGGTCGGTGAAGGTCTCCTCGTGCGTGGGGCCGAGCGCGAACTCGCGCCCGTGCCGGTCGGCGATGCGCATGAGCTCGGGGCCGTAGGCGTCCCAGCGGCCGGACTCGTGCCAGAGCTCGGCGGGGGTGAGCACGGGGACCATCATCTCCTGGGCGCCGATGCCCTCCATCTCGTCGCGGATGATCGCCTCGATCTTGCGGATGGAGCGCCAGGCGAGCGGCAGGTAGCTGTAGAGGCCGGCCGCGGTCTTGCGGATCATGCCGGCGCGGAGAAGGAGCCGGTGGCTCGCGAGCTCGGCCTCCGCGGGGTCCTCCTTGAGGGTGGGGGCGTAGAGCTGGGACATCTTCTGGTAGCGCATCACGTGAGACCTTTCATTCCTGCGTTGAGACGTGCTCGATTCTACCCCACGCGCGCCGGCGGGGGCGGTGCTGCCGAGGGCCGAGAGGGGCCGCGCGCCGAGAGGCCCGCCGAGACCGCCCTACGAGAAGCGCCGCTCGATCTCCGAGAAGAGCTCGTCGACGGCGTCCGCCTCCGAGACCGTGCGCAGGGGCTCCCCGTGCGCGAAGAGCAGGGCCTGCCCGCGGCCGCCCGCAAGGCCGATGTCCGCGCCGCGGGCCTCGCCCGGCCCGTTGACCATGCAGCCCATGACCGCCACCGAGATGGGCGCGCGGACGCCGGCGAGGCGCCGCTCCACCTCGGCCGCCACGCCCATGAGGTCCCACTGGCAGCGGCCGCAGGTGGGGCAGCTCACCATCTCCGGGCGGAGGCGCCGGAGCCCCACCGCCGAGAGCAGGTCCCAGGCCACGTTGACCTCCTCGACGGGGTCCGCGGTGAGCGAGAGGCGGATGGTGTCGCCGACGCCCTCCATGAGCAGGGCCCCCACGGCGGCGGCGTTCTTGACCGTCCCCTGGCGAAGGCCGCCCGCCTCGGTCACGCCCAGGTGCAGGGGCACCTCGGGCAGCGCGCGCGAGAGGGCGCGGTTGACCTCCACGGTGGTGGTGACGTCGTGGGCCTTGGCGGAGAGCACCACGTCAGAGAAGCCCCGCTCGCGGAAGTGCTCCACGAAGGAGGTGGCCGAGCCCACGAGCTTCTGAACCTGGGTGAGGTCCCCGCGCTCGGCGAAGGCGGGGTCGAGCGAGCCCGCGTTGACGCCGATGCGAATGGGGATGCCGGCGGCGCCCGCCTCGTCGATCACGGCGTCCACGCGCTCCCAGCCGCCGATGTTGCCGGGGTTGACGCGCAGGGCCGCCGCCCCGCGCCGGCAGGCCTCGATGGCAAGCCGGTGGTCGAAGTGGATGTCGGCCACCACGGGCAGGGGCGAGCCGGCGCAGATCTCGGAAAAGCCGTCGAGCGTGCGGGTCGTGGGCACGGCCACGCGCACGATCTCGCAGCCGGCCTCGGCGAGACGCGCGATCTGCCCGAGCGTGGCCGCGGCGTCGGCGGTGTCCGTCGTGCACATGGACTGCACCGAGACGGGCGCGCCGCCGCCCACGGCGACCCCGCCCACGCGCACGGCGTGGGTGCGGCTGCGGGGCGCCTCGGCGATGGGGGCCCTACCGACGGAATCTGCCACGGCGCATCACCTAGCCAATCACGTAGCGCACGATGTCGTTCTTGACCACGACCACGAAGATGAAGGCCACAAGCGCGAGCCCCACGTAGTTGAGGGCGGTCTGGGCGCGCTGGGAGAGCGGCCGGCGGATTGCGAGCTGGATGACCTCGATGAGGAGCTTGCCCCCGTCGAAGGGCGGGATGGGCAGCAGGTTCATGAAGCCGAGCGACATGGAGACCGCGGCCACGAGCACCATGAGCGTGTAGGGGCCGGTCGAGGCGGCCTCGGAGGCCATGACCGAGATCCCCACGATCGAGGTGGACTGGTCGAGCACCTCCATCGTGTGCGAGGGCTGCAGGAGCTGCACCACGTAGGAGGCCGTCTGGGCGGTGTAGTCCACCGTCGCGCTCACGGCCTCCGCGAGGCTCAGCCGGTAGGTTGCCACGCTCGAGAGGATGCCCAGCTCCTCGTTCTCCTCGCCGTCCACGAGGTCGACGAGGACGGTGGCCTCCTCGCCGTCGCGCTCGTAGGTGAGCTCGAAGTCGGTCCCGGACTCGAGGTAGGGCGCCAGCGCGTCCACGAGCTCCTCCCAGGTCTCCACCTCGGTCTCCCCCACCTGCGTGATGGTGTCGCCGGCCTCAAGGCCCGCCGCCTCGGCCGCGGACTCCTCCACCACGCCGCCGATGGTGCTCACGTTGGGCACGTAGCTGTACTCCTGGACCATGAAGGCCGCGGTCACGATCACGAAGGCGAGCGCCAGGTTGACGAGCGGCCCCGCCACGAGCATGAAGGCCCGCTTGAGAAAGCCCACGCCCGCGTAGGTGCGCGAGCGCTCGAGGGCGAGAAACGCCTCGGGGTCCATGCCCGTCTCGTGCGGGGCGCCCGCCTCGGTGGTGCCGGGCAGGGTGAAGTCATGGCCCCGGTCGTACTCGGTGAGGTGGTTGGGGTCGCGCTCCAGGGTCTCGAAGCGGGCCGGGTAGTAGCTCTGGCTCGGGCGCTCGCCGCGCGCGGGGTCGTAGTAGGGCCGGATGGCCGCCCAGTCGCTGAGCGTGCCGAGAAGCCCGTAGGCCCGGTCGGCGTCCACGCCCAGTCGCCGCGCGACCTCCTCGGCCGAGACCCTCCCCTCCCGCATGACGATGTCGAGCGCCGGGGCGAGAAGCTCGTCGTCGGCGCCCTCCATGCCGCAGATCCTGGTGTAGCCGCCCAGGAGCAGCGGCGTCACGCCGAACTCCGTGCCCACCTTCCGGCTCTTGTGCGCGAGACGAAAGCGGCATGGCATCCCGAGAAAGAACTCGGTGGCGCGCACGCGACAGAGCCTCGAGGCGAGGTAGTGCCCGCCCTCGTGGACGAAGACGAGCACGGAGATGACAACAAGGCCCCAGAAGACGGTGGAGAGGACGGACAGCACGGAACTCAAGAGCGAACCTCCGAAAGACGGGCGCGGGCGGCCTCGCGCGCGCGGGCGTCAACCTCGACGAGCTGCTCGAGACTCTCTACCCGTTCCACGCGCGCGGCGTCCATGACGGCCTCCACGGTGCGCTCGACGTCGAGAAAACCGCACATTCCTTGCCGGAAGCTCAGATTGGCCACCTCGTTGGCCGCGTTCATGGCGCAGGGCAGCGTGCCGCCGACGCGTCCCGCCTCGCGCGCGAGCCTGAGGCAGCCGAAGGCCCCCTCGTCGGCCTCGCCGAAGGTGAGCGGGTCGGCGGAGCACCAGTCCACGCGCTCCACCGAGGCCTCCCAGCGCTCGGGGTAGCTGAGGGCGTACTGGATGGGCGCGCGCATGTCCGAGCCGCCGAGCTGCGCCTTGACCACGCCGTCGGCGAACTCCACCATGGAGTGGATCTTGCTCTGCCGGTGCACGAGCACGCGGATGGCGTCTATGGGCTGCTCGAAGAGGTGGTGCGCCTCGATGACCTCGAGGCCCTTGTTCATGAGGGTCGCGGAGTCGATTGTGATCTTGGCCCCCATGGACCAGGTGGGGTGCGCGAGCGCCTCGGCCGCGGTCACGCCGGCGAGCTCCTCGCGCGCCCGGCCGTAGAAGGGCCCGCCCGAGCAGGTGAGCCAGATGCGACGCGCGCTCGCGGGGTCCTCGCCCACGAGGCACTGGTAGATGGCGCTGTGCTCGGAGTCCACGGGGATGAGCTTCCCGGGCCGGGCAAGCGGCATGAGAAGGTCGCCGCCGCAGACGATGGACTCCTTGTTCGCGTAGGCGAGCGTCTTTCCCGCCTTAAGGGCGGCGTAGCCGGCATGGATCCCCGCGAAGCCCACGAGGGCGTTCACCACCACGTCCACCTCGGGCAGGCACGCGAGCTCGGTCACGGCCTGCTGCCCGGCGCCGCAGACGCAGCCCTTGGGAAGCCCCTCGAGCGCGGCGTCTGCGGCGTGGGCCGCGTCGGCCACGGCCACGTGCATGCAACCGAACTCGCGGGCGGCCGAGACGAGCCTCTCGGTCGACGAGTTCACCGAGAGCGCCACCACGCGCACGCGGTCGGCGTGGCGGCGGCAGACGTCGAGCGTCTGGGTGCCGATGGAGCCCGAGCAGCCGAGCACGGCCACGCGGACCGGGCCCTCGCGGCGCACGGCGTCCCGCGCCTCGAAGATGCTCACAGGACGCCCCCAAAGAGCAGCAGGAAGTAGGCGGCAAGCCCGCCGAAGAGCATGGAGTCGGAGCGGTCGAGCAGCCCGCCGTGCCCCGGCATCACGTTGCCGGAGTCCTTGACGCCGGCCCCGCGCTTGAGCCGCGACTCAAAGAGGTCGCCGATGACGCCGGCCACCCCCACCACAAGGCCGATGCCCACCGCCATGCCAAGGCTCATCTCGCCCAGGGGCAGGGCGATCACGATCCACACGAGCACGGACCCCACGAGCCCCCCGAGGAAGCCCTCGACGCTCTTGCCCGGCGAGATGCGCGGCGCGAGCTTGTGCCGGCCTATGGCCGAGCCCACCACGTAGGCGAAGGCGTCGCTCACCATGATCGAGAGCATCACCGCGAGGGTGACGAGACCGCCCGCGAGGCCCGGGTCGTACTGGCGGATGAGCACGATGGCGGAGAAGGTGACCGAGGTGTAGAGCGGCCCGAAGACGGTTGCGGCCACGTCGGCCACGTTGGCGCGCGGGGAGAGCACGTACCAGCAGGCGCAGGCCATGAGCAGCACGAAGATGAAGAAGGCGAGCGCGGCGAGGCCGCCGACGTAGGCCGCGGGCGGGAAGAGCAGCGCCGCCGTGAGGCCGATGGCCTCGTTGGGCATGCGCCCGCCCATGCGGCAGATGCGGAAGAACTCCGAGCAGCAGAGCCACGCCTCCCCCGCCACGAGCACGGTGGTGGGCACGACCCCGCCAAAGAGGCAGCCGAGCGTCACGATGATGTAGATGGCGCCGGAGGTGACCCTCGCCAGGGCCTTCTCGGCGGACCCCCGGGCGCGCTGGCTCCTCAGCTCGCCGGCGGCGCGCCGGTCCTCGTTGGCCTCATGCGAGGCCTCCGCCCGCTCGACCGCCCGTCCGATGACGGAGTCCTCGTCGCTCCCCTTCTTGCCGTTCATGTCACTGTCCTTTGATACGTCGTCGTTGGTTGAATCGTGTCGCGCGGAATCGCCGCGCGCGGGGCCGTCCTCTGCCGCGCCCGTCCCGCTCATGACGCGGCAACGCCGCCAAAGCGCCGCGAGCGTCCCTGATAGGCCACAACGGCCCGCAGGAAGTCCCAGCGCGAGAAGTCCGGCCAGTACGTGTCCGTCACGTAGAACTCGGTGTAGGCGAGCTGCCAGAGCAGGTAGTTGGAGAGGCGCATCTCCCCGGAGGTGCGAATGAGCAGGTCGGGGTCGGGGAGCCCCGCCGTGTAGAGCCGCTCGGCCACGGCCGCCTCGCCCACGTCCTCGGGCGAGAGCGCGCCTGCCGCCACGTCCCGGGCGATCTCCCGCGCCGCGCGCGCGATCTCGGCCCTAGATCCGTAGTTCACGGCGAGGGCGAAGGTCATGCCGGTGTGGTCGGCCGTCTCGTCGAGGCCCCGCGTGAAGACATCGTAGGTGGCCTGGGGCAGCGCCGTGAGGTCGCCGAGGAAGCGCAGGCGCACGTTCTCCTGGTGAAAGAGCGGGAGCTCCTTCACGAGCGTGGTGGCAAAGAGGTGCATGAGGAGGTCGACCTCGTGCTGCGGCCGGCGCCAGTTCTCGGTGGAGAAGGCGTAGACGGAGAGCGCGTCGAGCCCCAGGCGCACGCTCGTGGTCACGGCCTCGCGCAGCGCGTCAACGCCCGCCACGTGCCCGCGCGAGCGGTCGAGCCCGCGGGCCTGGGCCCAGCGGCCGTTTCCGTCCATGATGATGGAGACGTGCCGGGGGATGCGCCCGAGGTCGAGGTCCTCCAGGCGCACGTCCTCGGGGGGGTTGGCGTAGTACTCCCTCAGCTTTGCTTCGTCGAGCACCACTAGATCTCCATCACCTCGGCCGTCTTGGTCTTGAGCAGCTCGTCGACCTTTGCGACATAGGTGTCCGTGAGCTTCTGGACGCCCTTCTTCTCGCGGCTCCTCTCGTCCTCGGTGAGCTCCTCGTCGCGGTCGATCTTGCCGTTGCGGTCGCGCCGGACGTTGCGGATGGCAACGCGCGCCTCCTCGGCGATCTGGTTGCACTCCTTGACGAGCTCCTTGCGGCGCTCCTCGGTGGGGCGCGGGAAGGGCAGGCGGATGCAGATGCCGTCGTTGGAGGGCGTGATGCCGAGGTCGGAGCTCTCGATGGCCTTCTCGATGGCGTTGAGGGAGGACTTGTCCCAGGGCTCCACCACGAGCATGGAGGCCTCGGGGACCTTCACGGCGGCGAGCTGCGTCACGGGGGTGGGCTGGCCGTAGTAGTCGACCTTGATGGGGTCGAGGATATGGGGGTTGGCGCGGCCGGTGCGCACGCGGGCGAAGTTGCCCTTGAGCGCCTCGACGCTCTTCTCCATGGAGGCCTTTGCCTTGTCGGTGTGCTCGCTCATGTCTAGTCCTCCTCGACTACGGTGGTCCCGACGCTCTCGCCGCTCACGGCGCTCAGGAAGACGCCGGGCTGGTTGATGTCAAAGACCTGGATGGGCATCTTGTTGTCGTGGCAGAGCGCGATGGCGGTGGCGTCCATGACCTTGAGGTCGCGGTTGAGGACCTCATGGTAGCTCACGGTCTCGTAGCGCTTGGCCTCGGGGTGGGTGCGCGGGTCGGCGTCGTAGATGCCGTCGACGTTGGTGGCCTTCATGAGCACCTCGGCGCCGATCTCGCAGGCGCGCAGGGCCGCCGCGGTGTCCGTGGTGAAGTAGGGGTTGCCGGTGCCGGCGGCATAGATGGTGACGCGGCCCTTCTCGAGGTGCCGGATGGCGCGGCGGCGGATGTAGGGCTCGCAGACCTGCTGCATCTCGATGGCGCTCATGACGCGGCAGGGCATCCCGTTGTGCTCGAAGCAGTCCTGGAGCGCGAGGGCGTTGATGACGGTGGCGAGCATGCCCATGTAGTCGCCCTGGGCGCGGTCCATGCCTGAGGCGGCGCCCGTGAGCCCGCGGAAGATGTTGCCGCCGCCCACGACCACGGCCACCTGGACGCCCGCCTCCCAGACGGGCTTGATCTCCTCGGCGAGGCGCTGGGGCACCGCGCCGTCGATGCCGTAGGACTGCGACCCCATGAGGGCCTCGCCCGAGAGCTTGAGGAGCACGCGCCGGTACTTCATCTCAGACAAGCGAACCTCCACTCGAACGTGGGGCCGCGCGGGCGGCCCCGTTGCTTCCCGGTTCCCTGGTACCCGGTCCCGTATTCTTCCCGGGTAATGGTAGCAGAGCGCAGGCGCGCGGCCTCCGCCGTGCCGCCGAGCGCTCAGGCTCCTCACACAAGCGGGCGGGCCCGGACAAAACGTCCGGGCCCGCCCGCAGAGACGGGGCTCTGACCTCGCGCTACTCGCCGAAGTTGTAGCGGACGAAGGACATGACCTCGACCTGGTCGTCGAGGGACTTGCCCACCTTCTTGGCGAGCTCGCCAATGGTGAGGGAGCCGTCCTTGACGAACTCCTGCTCGGTGAGGACGCTCTCCTTGAAGTACTTCTCGAGACGGCCCTGGGCCATGCGCTCCTGGATGGCCTCCGGCTTGCCGGACTCGGCCGCCTGGGCCTTGTAGATGGAGAGCTCGTGCTCAACGACGTCGGCCGGGACGTCGTCGCGGCGGGCTGCCACCGGAGAGGCGGCCGCGACCTGCATGGCCACGTCGTGGGCGAAGCTCTTGAACTCGTCGGCCTGGGCGGTCTCGGCCTTGCCGAGCTTGAAGCACACGATGTCGGCGAGCTTGCCGCCCAGGTGCACGTAGCTGCCCATGGCGCCGTCCTCGGCGGTGACGCGCTGGAAGCGGGCGATCTTCATGTTCTCGCCAATGACGTGAATCATCTCCGTGAGCTCGGCCTCGACGGTGGACTCGCCCATGGCGCAGGCCTTGAGGGCGTCGACGTCGGCCGGGTCGTTCTCGGCCACGACCTTGGCGAGCTCGAGCGCGAAGCCGCAGAACTTGGGGTTGGTGCCCACGAAGTCGGTCTCGCAGGTGAGCTCGAGGATGGCGCCGACCTTGGCGTCGTCGGAGACGTAGGTGGCGATGGTGCCCTCGTTGGTGTCGCGGCCGGCGCGCTTGACGGCCTTGGCCACGCCCATGGTGCGGAGGATGTCGACGGCCTTCTCGATGTCGCCGTCGGCCTCGACGAGGGCCTTCTTGCACTCCATCATCGGGGAGTCGGTCATCTCGCGGAGCTGCTTGACGAGGGCTGCGGTAACCTGAGCCATTGTTTTCTCCTCTGTGCTCTGTGCTTGGGTTGGGTGACGGGTGCGGGCGCTACTCGGCGGCGGGAGCCTCGGCAGCTGCCTCAGCGGGGGCCTCGACCACGGGCTCGGTGGCGCCGGCCTCCATCTCGGCGGCCGTGATCTGCTCCTTGCCGGTGCCGGCGAGGACGGCGTCGGCGGCGAGCTCGCACATGAGCGAGACGGAGCGGATGGCGTCGTCGTTGGCGGGGATGCCGTAGTCGATCACGTCGGGGTCGGAGTTGGTGTCGAGCAGGCTCACCACGGGGATGTGCAGGCGGTTGGCCTCGCGGACGGCGATCTCCTCGCGCTTGGAGTCAACGACGAAGATGGCCTGCGGCAGGGCGGTGAGGGCGCGGGCGCCGCCGAGGTTGGCCTGGAGCTTGGCGAGCTCCTTGCTCAGGACGGACTGCTCCTTCTTGGGGAGAAGCGCCATGCGGCCGTCCTCGACCATGGCCTCGAGCTCCTCCATGCGCTGGATGCGGGAGCGGATGGTCACGAAGTTGGTGAGCATGCCGCCGAGCCAGCGCTGG
>CAZCTE010000024.1:0-10985 GCA_964501395.1 uncultured Atopobium sp. | reverse complement strand
TGCGCTTGGCGTCGGCGCCCACGGCGAGCACGCGGCTCTCGCTCTTGTCGATGGCCACGACCGACGGCTCGTTGATGACGATGCCCTGCCCGCGCACGGCCACCAGCGTGTTGGCCGTGCCGAGGTCGATGGCGAGGTCGCCGCCGTACTCTCCGAAGAGGTTGTCGAGGAATGACATATGCGCCCCTCGTTACTCAGAGTCACCGTATGCTGACGCGTACTCGGGCGTCACCGAGGTGACCTTCCAGCCGATGCCGTCGCGCACGAGCTCGATGGTGTAGTCCTGCTCGCCGCCCTCGGAGAGCGTCGCCGTGACGTAGAGGGTGGACTCGGTGGTGTCGCGGTCGCAGCCGAGGACCTCCACCGTGGCGCCGCTCGCGGGCAGGACGTCCGAGATCTCCTGGGCCACGGTGTCCGAGGTGCCGGATGCCAGGTAGTCGTCGAGGTCCTCGCCGGAGGCCCTGGCCTCGAAGAGGCTCGTCACCACGCTCTCCTGGGTGGGGTAGCCGTAGCCCTTGACGTACGCGAGGGCGCAGCCGCCCACGAGCAGGAGCAGGAGCACGAGGACGACGATGAAGACCTTGAGGCCGGTGTGGCGGTGCTTGCGGCGCACCTTGCGCTCCTTCTCGTCCGCCGCCACGATGTCCTCCTCGGTCACCGAGAAGAACCCGGTGTCCTCCGGGGAGGGCATGAGCTCGCCCGACTCGCCGGTGGGGTCGAGCGGGTCGAAGGACCCGCCGTAGCCGGCGGCGGCGAGGAACGCGTCGGTGTCCGAGGTGCGGCGCTCGCTGATGGCCGCCACGGCCTTGCGGGCCGCGTCGTAGGAGGCCTGCGCCTCGGGCGTGAGCGTGAACGTCCCGTCCTCGGTGGCGTGGTCGAAGGCGTCCACGGCCTCGGGCATGCGGTTGGCGGCCACGTAGGCGAGCCCGAGGTCGCACCAGATCCTGTGCTGGCTCTCGAGCGGGTTGGTGAAGTCGAGCGCGGTGCGGAAGGCCTCGACGGCGTCGGCCGGCCGGCCGAGCCTCATGAAGCAGCTGCCCAGGCCGGAGAGGGCCATGGCCGGGGCGGGGTTGGCCTCGTCGATCGCGGCGCTGCGGTACGCCATGCCGGCGCTTCTCACGTCGCCGAGCTTCTCGTGGGCCGAGGCGAGGGCCATGTACGCCTTGTAGGGCGTGGCGTAGGACTGGTCGCGCGCGGCCTCGTCGAGGGCGGCCACGGCCTCCTGAACGCGGCCGGCGGCGAGCAGGGCGCGGCCCTTGTTGCAGGAGAGGGCGCCGTGCTTGCCGTAGGCGCCGTCCCTGAGCGCGGCGTCGTAGGCGCGCGCCGCGGCGTCGAACTGGCCGAGCTTCATGTTGGCGTTGCCGCGCAGGTGGTCGACCTCGCCGGCTATCTCGCCCGGTGCGGTGGCGGCCGCGAGCTGCGTCACGGCACCAAGCCAGTCGCCCCTCTGGTAGGCCTGCTTTCCGGACTCGTATGCCTGCTGGTTCACTGTGGCCTCCATACCTCACGAGACGCCCTAGGCGCCCATGTGCTCAATTCTCACGGAGTTGATGACGTCCCCCTGGCGCAGGGAGCGCACGACGTCCATCCCCTCGGTCGTGGCCCCGAAGACGGTGTAGCCGGAGTCAAGGCTGTGCTGGGGGCCGAGGCAGAAGTAGAACTGGGACCCGGCGGAGTTGGGGTCCATGGAGCGAGCCATGGCGAGCGCGCCGTCGACGTGCGAGTTGTTGGGGTTGACGCTGTACTCCTCGCGGATGCGGTAGCCCGGCCCGCCGGTGCCGGGGCGCCCCGAGGGGCCCGGGAGCCCCGCCGCCACGTCCTCGGGCGACATGTCCCGGGTGTTGGGGCAGCCGCCCTGGATGACGAAGCCGGGGACGTAGCGATGGAACTTGAGGTCGTCGTAGAAGCCGGACTCGGCGAGCTCGCAGAAGTTTGCCACGTGCACGGGCGCGCCGGCGCCGTCGAGGCGGGCCCGAATCGTGCCCCTCGACGTGTCGAAGACGGCGACCTCGTCGCCGACGACCTCGTAGCTCGGCGTGTAGAGCGGGTTCTGGAAGAAGCCCATGTCCCTTTCCCCTTCGTCCGACCGGGCGTGCGGTCGCTCCGCGCGGCCACACCCTACCAACTCTGTGATTTTAGCAAGAGTCGTGTGATTTCACACATTCGGCAGAGTGCTAGACGGACGAGGGGGCCCAGGCCTCGTAGTACTGCTCGAAGAGGGTCGCGTACGCGTTGCCGGCGGCGGCCTCGGCGAGGATCTCCTCGCTGTCCGCCGCGGGGTCATCGGACTCCGCGGAGAGCTCCCAGGCGTCCGCGAGGGCTTCGCAGCGGTTCCTCAGCCAGTTGCCGAGCGTGACGAGGTTGCTCATCTCGTCGGCCCAGGAGCTCGTGTCGTCGTAGGATTCGCCCATGGTGGAGATGAGGTTGGAGAGTTCGATGGCTATGGCCTCGACGTCCTCGAGGCCGGCGGCGCGCGCCTCGGCGTCGCCGGACACGCCCGTGGTCCCCAGGTCCTCCTCGCTCTCGTCGAGAAGCCCCGAGATCTCGCCGAGCTCCTCGTAGTACTCGGCCATGTCCTCGGCGATCTGCTCGACGGCGGAGAGCGTCTCGCTGTCGCTCGAGGAGTCCTGCCCGGTGAGGGTCTCGAGAAGCCCCGGGAAGCCCGCCATGGAGGTGTCGGCCGGCGTCGTGGCCGAGATGCTCGTGGCATCCGGGTCCCAGGGGTGGGTGATGAGGAGCGCGGCGCCGCCCACCACCACGACCGCGAGGACCGCGGCGAGCGCGAAGGTGCGCGTGCGGGGCATGCGGTCGCTGCGCGCGGAGGGCGTCGAGGCGTCGTCGGCGTCGGGAATGGCGCTCTCGAAGCGCGTCATCACGTTGGTGAGGTCCTGGTCGTCGGTGGGGATGACGCCGGTGTCCCCGATCGAGGGGAGGTCGAGGTCGCGCACGCGGCGCACGGGCTCCGCGGCCGGGGGCTCGCTGACGTCGCAGCCGCACTTGGGGCAGGCGTCGGCCCCCGGGGGAACGAGCGCCCCGCAGTCGGGGCACCACGAGGCGTCGCCGAGGGAGATCTTCTGCGTCACGCCGATGGGCTCGTGGCAGCGGGGACACACGAGCGTCCCGTCGCTCACGCGCGCGCCGCAGGAAGGGCAGATCATGTGGTGCTACCCCCTCTCCGTCGGGCGAAGGCTCTCGAGCACGTACGGGAGGATGCCGCCCCGGGAGAGGAAGGCCCCCTCCATCGGCGTGTCAACGCGCACGACGCAGTCAAAGGCCACGGTCCCGCCGTCCGGGCGGGTCGCGGTGACCCGCACGGTGGGCTCCGCGGGGAGGCCCCCCGAAAGGTCAACCGGGCCCACGTCAAAGGTCTCGTGACCGGTGAGGCCCAGGGCCTCGGCGCCCTCGCCCTCCAGAAACTGCAGGGGGAGCACCCCCATCTGCACGAGGTTGGAGCGGTGGATGCGCTCGAAGCTCTCGGCGATGACGGCGCGCACGCCCAGAAGGAGCGGCCCCTTGCCCGCCCAGTCGCGGCTCGAGCCGGAGCCGTAGAGCTTGCCGGCCACCACGACCAGGGGCACCCCGGCCGCCGCGTAGGCCTCGGCGGCGTCGAAGACGGGAACCACCTCGCCCGTGAGCAGGTTCTCGGTCCAACCGCCGAGCCTGCCGCCGGCGAGGGCGTTGCGCAGGCGAACGTTGGCAAAGGTGCCGCGCGCCATGACCTCGTGGTTGCCGCGTCGCGCGCCGTAGGTGTTGAAGTCCGCGGGCGCCACGTCGCGCTCCGTGAGGTAGCGCGCCGCCGGGGACCCCTCCGCGATGGCGCCGGCGGGCGAGATGTGGTCCGTGGTCACGAAGTCCCCCAGGAGGGCGAGCGCGCGGGCGCCGCGCACCTCGACCACGGGCTGCTCGCGCGCGATCTCGAAGTAGGGGGCGCGCCGCACGTAGGTGGAGGCGGGGTCCCAGGCGAAGGTTGCCGAGGCCCCGGCGTCGATGGCCCGCCAGGCCTCGGAGCCCTCGAGGAGGCCGCGCGCGCCCTCCTCGAAGAGCGAGGGGTCGAGATGCGCGGCGAGCTCCGCCGAGACCTCGTCGTCGGTGGGCATGACGTCGGAGAGCATGACCGGCTCGCCACCGGCGCCGATCCCGAGCGGCTCGGTCGTGAGGTCGACGTCCACCGTGCCCGCGAGCGAGTAGGCCACCACGAGGGCGGGCTGGCAGAGGTAGTTCTGGGCCACGTCCGGCGAGATGCGCCCCTCGAAGTTCCGGTTGCCGGAGAGCACGCTCGAAAGCTCGAGCTCGGAGGCGTGGGCCTTGAGGCAGGGCTTGATGTCCCCGGAGTTGCCGATGCAGCTCATGCAGCCGAAGCCGCAGGTGTGGAAGCCGAGCGCGCGCAGGGGCTCGGCGAGCCCGCAGCGCTCGAGGAGGAGCTCGGTGGCGTGGCTGCCGGGGGCGAGCACCTTCTTCACCCAGGGTCGGGGGGCAAGGCCGCGCTCCACGGCGTGCCGCGCGAGGAGGCCCGCCGCGACCATCATCGCGGGGTCGGTGGCGGTGGTGCAGCTCGTGATGGCGGCGATGGCGATGGCCCCGTGGCCGAGCGCGCCCGCGCCCTCCACCTCCACGCGCTCGGAGAGGTCGCGCCCGGCGGCGCGCGCGGAGTCCTCGAAGCGCTGCCTGAGGCCCGCTATGGTCACCCGGTCGTGCGGCCGGGAGGGCCCGGCGAGCGAGGGCTCCACCGAGCCGAGGTCGAGCTCGAGGGTCCGCGCGTAGACGCGGCCGCCCGCCTCGCCCAGGACGCCCTGCGCCTCGAGGTAGGCGCGGACGAAGGCGAGCTCGGCGGGGTCGCGGCCGGCGAGGGCGAGATAGTCGAGCGTGGCGTCGTCCACCGGGAAGAGGGTGGCCGTGGCCCCGTACTCCGGGGTCATGTTGGACACGCAGGCGCGCTGCGTGGCGGTGAGCGAGCGGACGCCCTCGCCCGTGACCTCCACGATCTGGCCGACCACGCCCGCGGAGCGCAGGAGCTGCGCCACCGTGAGGGCGAGGTCCATGCCGGAGACGCCCGCGCGGAGCGCGCCCGTGAGGCGCAGCTCGGTCACGGGAGGCACGAGCAGGGAGACGGGCTGGCCCAAGGCCGCGGCCTCGGCCTCGATGCCGCCCACGCCCCAGCCGAGCACGCCCACGCCGTTGGCGGTGGGGGTGTGGGAGTCGGTCCCCACGAGGGTGTCGAAGCAGGCGTGCGCGCCGTCCGGCGACAGGGCGTCGGTGGTGACCACGCTGCAGAAGCGCTCGATGTTGAGCTGGTGGCAGATGCCGCCTCCGGGGGGCACGATCTCCACGTTCTCAAAGGACTGGCTCGCCCACTTGAGGAAGGCGAAGCGCTCGCGGTTGCGCTCGGCCTCGAGGCGCTGGTTCTCCTCCGCCGCCCGCGCGCACTCGGCCTCGTCCGCGATGACGGAGTGATCCACCACGAGCGTGCAGGGGATCCTCGGGTTCACGACGAGGGGGTCTCCCCCGCGCTCGACCATGGCGTCGCGCATGGCCGCAAAGTCCACGAACACCGGGACGCCCGTGAAGTCCTGGAAGAGGACGCGGGCGGGCATGAACTCGATCTCGTCGCCGGCGCGGCCCTCAAGCCCCGCGGAGACGATGGCGGCCGCCATGCGCGCGGCCTCCTCGTCCGTCTCGGCCCGCCGCACCACGTTCTCGAGGAGGATGACGAGCGCGCGCGGCAGGCGCTCGGCGCCGGGGACGCCGGAGACCACGGTGGCTGAGCGCGTGATGCCGCCCCCGGCCACGGACGTTGGGCGGCGGGCGGCGCGGACGGCGGCGCGGAAGTCGTCTGTCAGCAGAGTCACGTCTTGCCCTCCATCTTTCGCACGATCCGGGAGAAGAGCCCGCTGCCCCCGCGGGCCGCGAGCGAGCGGTCATACAGCACGTTAAACACCTTCGTCGCGAGTGCCCCGTCCACCACGATGACCACACCCATGCTACCCGTAAGGTCCACGAACCCAAAGAAGGACGCAAAGACCGTACACCCAAGCGCAACAATGGCTATGACCGCGGCGATGAGCACGGCGCGCAGCGGTGTCACGGGCTGCGAGATGCGCCAGATGAGCGACACGCCCACGCAGGCCACGAGCACGGTGCAGACCGTCGAGATCTCGTTGAAGGAGTGGTCGAACGCACGCCCCACCAGGAGCTCCACGAAGAGGGCCACCGCTATGGTCACGGAGGCGGGCAGCGACCGCACGAGCACGTTGGTGAGAAAGGAGCCGCTCACGCGCTCGTGGTTGGGCTCAAGGGCGAGGACGAAGGCCGGCAGGCCCACCACGGCCGCGGAGAGGAGCGTCATCTGCACCGGGACAAAGGGGTAGGGCGGCATGAGGATGCACACGAGGGCGAGGATGGCGGTGAAGACGGTCTTCACGAGGAAGAGCGAGGCCGTGCGCTGCAGGTTGTTGATCGAGCGCCTGCCCTCCGCCACGACCTCGGGCAGGTGCGAGAAGTCGTTGTCCGCGAGCACCACGTCCGAGACGTTGCGCGCGGCGGCCGAGCCGGAGGCCATGGCCACCGAGCAGTCCGCCTCCCGCAGGGCGAGGACGTCGTTCACGCCGTCGCCCGTCATGGCCACCGTCCTGCCCCGGCGGCGCAGGGCGCACACGAGCTCGCGCTTCTGCTGGGGCGTCACCCGCCCGAAGACGCGGGCCTCGTCCGCCGCGGCCTCGAGCTTCTCGGGCGTGTCGAGGGTCGATGCGTCCACGTAGCGCTCCGCGTCGGGCACGCCCGCGCGGCGCGCGACGGCCGAGACGGTCCGCGGGTCGTCGCCGGAGATGACGCGGAGCTCCACGCCCTGCTCGAGGAAGTACCGCATGGTCCTGGGCGCCGCGTGGCGGATCTCGTCGCGGATGCCCACGCAGCCCATGAGGCGCGCCTCGCCGAGAAGCGCGCAGTCCTCGCCGAAGCCCTCGACCTCGCAGACCACGAGCACGCGCTCCGCGGCGTCGAGGGACCGCGCGAGGTAGTCGGCCTCGCCCGCGCGCCCCGGCCCGAGCACGAAGGCGGCCGCGCCGAGCACGAGGGCGCGGCCCTCGGCGGTCACGCAGCCCGAGTACTTGCGGGCGGAGTCGAAGGGCACGGCGCGCGCGGCCGGCGCGGGGCGCGCGCCCACCTCCTCCGCGTAGCGCAGCAGCGCGAGGGCCGTCTCGTTCGCGTCCTCGGCGTTGGCGGAGACCACGGCCGCGGCGGCGGCCTCCACCTCGGCCACGCTAAAGCCCGGCGCGGGGCGCACGGACGAGACCTCCATGTCGCCCGAGGTGATGGTCCCGGTCTTGTCCAGGCAGAGGGTGTCCACGCGCGCGAGGGTCTCCACGCAGTAGGCCTGCTGGACGAGCACCATGCGCCGCCCGAGCCGAAGCGTGGCGATGGTCAGGACGGACGACGTGAGGAGCACGAGGCCCTGGGGCACCATCCCCAGGACGGCGGCCACGGAGGTGAGGATGGCGTCCTCGAGCGTTCCCCCGTCCATGAGGACCGACCGCAGGAAGAGCCCGAGCCCCAGGGGCACGAGCCCCATGGTGCTCAGGCCGATGATGCCCTTGAGCGAGGCCTGGATCTCGGAGCGGACCTCCTTGGCGAGCCTGGCCTCGGCGTTGATCTTCGCGGCGTAGCCCTCCGCGCCCACCCGCGTGACGCGGGCCACGAGGCTCCCGGCGTCCACGAAGCTCCCGGAGAGAAGCTCGTCGCCCGGCCCCTTGGAGACCGGCTTGGCCTCGCCCGTGAGCAGGCTCTCGTTCATGGAGACGTTGCCGCTCACGATGACGGCGTCGGCGGGGACCTGGTCGCCGTGCGAGAGCCTCATGAGGTCGTCGGCCACGAGCTCGGAGGGCGGCAGCTCCCGGGCGCCCGACGCGCGAATCACGGTGACCTGCCGCTGCGTGAGGATGGAGAGCTTGTCCACCATGCGCTTGGCGCGGACCTCCTGGGCCACGCCGATGACGAAGTTGGCCGCCACCACGATCATGAAGAACATGTTGCGGTACTGCCCGGTGACGAGCACGAGGAGGGCAAGGGCGAGGTTGACGCCGTTGAAGAGCGTGAAGGCGTGCTCGGCCAGGATCTGGCGGACGGACTTGGTGGGCACCTCGGTGCTGGCGTTGGTGCGCCCCTCGGCCACGCGCCGGGCAACCTCCTCGTCCGTGAGGCCCACGAGCCCCGCGTCCCTCTCGTCCGCCATCTCTCCCCTCTCCAGAGCAGTTGCAGACGCCATTGTGCCACGGTGTCAGGCGGCCCTCCCCAAAAGATACGAAATGGAGAGAAACGCAGGGCGGGGGCGGCGTGCGGGCGTGCGGGCCGCTACCTTCCCAGCTCGATGAGGTCGCGCAGCTCCCCGAGGCTCACGCGGCGCACCTCGCAGCGGCCGACCTCCGCCGGGACCACCACGTTCACGCCGCTGCCGTGGCGCTTCTTGTCGTGGCCGGCGTAGCGCATGAGCTCGTCGGCGGAAACGTCGGTGCCGGCGGGCAGGCCGTGGGCCTCCACGCAGGAGACGATCCTCCCCGCCGTCTCGTCGGAGCACCAGCCGCGCCGCGCCGATGCGCGCGCCATCATGCAGAGCCCGGCCGCCACGCACGAGCCGTGCCCGAGGGAGAAGGCGCTCGCCGCCTCGATGGCGTGGCCGATCGTGTGGCCGAGGTTCAGCGTCTGGCGGACGCCGCCCTCGCGCTCGTCGGCGTCCACCACGTCGCGCTTGATGGCCACGTTGCGCGCCACCACGTCCACGAGGCGCCCCTCGTCGTCGGCGGCGGAGAGCGGGCGCTCGGTCAGCTCGTCGAGCAGCGCGGCGTCGGCGAGCACGGCGTGCTTGACCACCTCGCCGCACGAGTCGAGGAACAGCGCCTCGTCAACGGTGGCCAGGCACCGCACGTCGGCCACCACGGCGCTCGGCTGCCAGAACGCGCCCGCGAGGTTCTTGCCGCTCTCCAGGTCAACGGCGGTCTTGCCGCCCACCGAGGAGTCCACCATGGCGAGAAGCGACGTGGGCGCCTGGACCACGCGAATGCCGCGCAGGTAGAGCGCCGCGGCGAGCCCCGCGATGTCCCCGGTCACGCCGCCGCCCAGGGCCACCACCACGTCTGCGCGGTCGAGCTCGCGCTCGGCGAGGCCCTCGAGCAGCTCGCCCAGGGTGGCGAGGTTCTTGTGGCGCTCGCCGGCCGCAAAGACCAGCCGCGGGGCCACGTCGTAGCCGGCCGCGGCGAGCGACGCCTCCGCGGCGTCGGCGTAGAGCGGCGCCACGTTCGTCTCGCTGACGACGCAGCAGCGCGCGCCGCCCGCGGCCTCGCGCGTGACGCCCCCCAGCTCGGAGAGCGTCCCGGCCCCCACGTGGACGTCGTAGGACGCCGACGCGGCGCTCACGCGCACGACGCGCTTCTCGCTCATCGGCCCTCGACCTCCCGCTTGATCCGGTCGCCCTCGGCGAGGAGCGCCTCGAGCCGCTCGGCGTCATGCGCGTCCAGGGCGTCCTTGTAGGCCTGGAGGCTCTCTATGATGGTGCCTATCTCCTCGGAGAGGAAGTCAGCGTTGTCCAGGAAGAGCTCGGTCCACATGGGGGCGTTGAGGCGCGCCACGCGGGTGAGGTCCTTGTAGGACCCGGCCGAGAAGCCCTTGTGCTCGCGGGCCGTGGGGCTCTTGACGTAGGCGTTGGAGACCACGTGGGCCAGCTGGGAGGTGAAGGCGATGATGCGGTCGTGCTCCTCGGCGGTGGCGAGGGTGAAGCTCCCGAAGCCGCAGGGCTCGAGCAGCCCCTTCAGGCGCTCGAGCACGTCCGCGCGGGCGAGGTCGTCCATCGCGGGCGGCACCACCACCATCGGGGCGCCGCGGAACATGGTCGCACGCGCGCGGGCGAAGCCCGAGAACTGCGTGCCCGCCATGGGGTGGCAGCCCACGAAGGTGAAGGGGCGCCCCTCGGCGATCTCGCCGCAGCGCTCGCAGATGACGCGCTTCACGCCCACCGTGTCTATGACGATGGCGCCCTCCGAGACGAGCTCGGCCTTCCCCTCGAGCCACGAGACGGCCGAGGCCGGGTAGCCCGCGAGGATGATGAGCTCGCAGGTGGGGATCACGTCGTCGGTGAGCTCGCCCGTGAGCGTCTCTATGAGCGCGAGCTCGAGCGTGGAGCGCGTGCGGTTCCACGCGTAGGTCTCCACGCCCGCCGCGGCGAAGGCCTTGGCGAAGGAGCCGCCCATGAGGCCCAGGCCCACGATGCCGATGCGCCCCGGGACCACCTGTGGGGAGAGGCCGGCCGCCGGCATGCTAGGCCTCCTCGATCTCGGCCGTTATCGCCTCGCGGATGAGCGCGATGCGGCGCATGGCGTCGGAGAACTGCTCGGGCGTGAGGGCCTGGGCGCCGTCCGACCACGCCTGGCTCGGGCAGTCGTGGACCTCGATCTCGAGGCCGTCCGCGCCGGCCGCCGTGGCCGCGTAGGCCGCGGGGCGGACGTAGCGCGTGTAGCCGGTGGAGTGGCTGGGGTCGGCGATGACCGGCAGGTGGGTGAGCTGCTTGAGCACGGGCACGGCGTTGATGTCGAAGGTGTTGCGCGTGCGCGTCTCAAAGGTCCTAATGCCGCGCTCGCAGATCATGACGCTCGGGTTGCCCTCGCTCATGATGTACTCGGCGCCCAGGATGGTCTCGTCGATGGTCTCGGACATGCCACGCTTGAGCAGGACCGGCGTCCGCGTCTTGCCAATCTCCTTGAGCAGCGGGTAGTTCTGGGCGTTGCGCGCGCCCACCTGGAGCACGTCCACGCCCTTGCTCGCGAAGAGCTCCACGTCGCGCGGGTCCATGACCTCGGTCACCACGGGCATGCCCAGCTCGGCGCCCACCTCGAGCAGCAGGTCGAGACCCTTCTCGCCCATGCCCTGGTAGGCGTAGGGGGAGGTGCGAGGCTTGTAGGCGCCGCCGCGGAGCATGGTGGCTCCCGCCTCCTTGGCGGCGCGGG
>CAZCTE010000023.1:3806-11138 GCA_964501395.1 uncultured Atopobium sp. | reverse complement strand
TGCGCATGCCTCACGCCGCGCACGCGAGAAGCCGCCGGCCCGCGCACCCTTTGCAAAAGGGACGCGCGGGCCGGCGGCGTGAGAAGCGCGGCTGAACCGGGAAGACCTCGTCAGGAAGGCCCCGTCAGTCCTCGAAGCCGGTGAAGACGGGCACGCCGGTGTAGGTGAGGGCCTCCTCCTGGCCGGAGAGCACGCGGTGCGCGCCGGCGGCCATGGCCTCGAGCTCGAACTCGCCCGGATAGGCGCTCACGGGCGCAATCCACTCGCAGCGCCGGCGGATGTCGGCGACGAGCCCCTCGTTGTGGACCATGCCGCCGCCGAGCAGGATGGCGTCGACGCGGCCCTCGAGCACGCAGGCCATCTCGCCGATCGTCTTGCAGACCTGGTAGATCATCGCGTCCCACGCGCGCTTGCACGCGGCGTCGCCCGCCGCGGCGCGTTCGCTCACGTCGAGCGCGTCGGAGGTGCCGAGAAGGTCGACGAAGCCGCCGGTCTTCATGCACAGGCGCCGCGCCTGGGCGAGCCCGTGCTCGTCGAGGTAGTCGAGAAGCTCGAGCACCGGCACCGAGCCGCAGCGGGTGGGCGCCATCGGGCCGTCGCCGCCGACGATGTCGTTGCCGTCGATCATCTTGCCGTGGTCATGGGCGGAGACGGAGATGCCGCCGCCGATGTGGCACACGATGAAGCGGCAGTCCTCGTAGGAGCGCCCCAGCGACGCCGCGTGGCGGATGGCCGTCTCCTTGAGGTTGAGGGCGTGCAGGTGCACGTGGCGGTACACGCCCTTGATGCCGGTCATGCGCGCCAGGTCGCAGAGCTCGTCGGTGTCGGGCGGGTTGACCACGAAGGCGGGCTTGCCGCCGGGGCACGCGAACATCGCGAACTCATGCGCGAGCTGGCTGCCGAGCTGCGCGGGGTGCTGCACGCCGTTGGCGCCGGCCCGCGCGTGCTCGAGCATGACCTCGTTGACGGCGTAGGTGCCGCCCGGCGTGGGCAGCAGGCCGCCGCCGCGCCCGACGAAGGCGTCGACCGACGCGAGGTCGAGCTCATGGCGCCCGACGGCGTCGAGGATGGTGTCGCGGCGGTAGGGCAGCTGGTCGGTGATCGTGTGGAACTGAGCGAGGCGCTCGGCGGAGTGCTGGACGTTCTCGGTGAAGACCTCGGCCTCCCCCTCGAACAGGCCCACCTTGGTGGAGGTGGAGCCGGGGTTGATCGCGAGCACGCGGTAGTTCTTCTCGGCCATGCTACGCCTCCCGGGCCTGGGCGCGCACGCAGCTCATGACCACGTTGCCCACGATCTCGGAGACGGGCGCGGAGCGGCTGCAGTCGCAGACGATCTTCTTGAAGCCCTGGAGCATGGGGCCGTAGGCGTCGGCGCCGGTGAGGTTCTGGATGATCTTGACGCCGATGTTGCCCACGTCGATGTTCGGCCAGATGAGCAGGTTGGCGCGGCCCGCCACCTCGGAGTCGCGGCGGACCTTCTTGGCGGCCACGTCGGGGCGCACGGCGGCGTCGAACTGGAACTCGCCGTCGATCTTGAGGTCGGGGCGGCGCCGGTTGGCGATGTCGCGGGCGGCGCGGACCTTGTCCACCAGCTCGTTGTCCATCGAGCCGTCGGTGGAGTGGCTGAGCAGGGCGCAGCGCACGTCCCAGCCGGTGAGCGCGGCCACGGTCTCGCTCGAGGCGATGGCGATCGAGGCCAGCTCCTCGGGCGTGGGGTCCACGCACACGGCGGAGTCGCCGAAGCCGATGAGGCCGTTCTCGCCGCCGTCCCAGCCGCTCACGTCGGCGATGCCGCAGGAGCTGATCGTGTCCACGCCGTCGGCGAGGCCCACGATCGTCTGGGCGGCGAGGATGATGTCGCCGGTGGCGCTCACGATGCCGGCGAACATGACGTCCACGTCGCCGAGCACCTGCATGATGAGGGAGCGCTCGAGCGGGCGGGTCATGCGGCGCGCCACGCCCTTGGCCTTGTACTTGCAGTCGGGGTGCGCGAGGTAGCGCTCGGCGCACGCGGCGTTGCCGGCCTCGTCGTTGACGTCGACGAGCTCGACGCCCTCGAGGCTGACGCCGCGCTCGGCGGCCAGGCGGGTGAGCTCGGCGGCGTCGCCCACCAGCACGCAGCGGGCGAGGCCCTGCTCGGTAAGCTCGGCCACCGCGCGCATCATGGTCTCGTTGTCACCCTCGGGGAACGCCACGCGCATCGGGCGCGCGGCGGCGCGCCCGCGCAGGCTGTCCATGAGGCCCACGTCTACTCCATCTCTTCCTCGACGCGCTCGACGAGCTCGCCGATAGTCTTCATCGTCATGACCTCGCGGATGGGCACCTCGGCGTCGAGCTCGTTCTCGATCATGGAGGTGAGCGCGATCATCTTCATCGAGCCCTTGCCGAGCTCGGCGAAGGTGGTGTCGGCGGTGACCTCGCCGTCGTACTTGTAGGCGGACTTCGCGAAGTCGCAGACCTGCTGGCAGATCTCCTGGTTCATGGTCGTTCCTCTCTGCGGGTTCGCTTTCCCGTGGGTTCGCTTTCTCCGTGGTCGCCGTCGCGCGGCGGCGCGGACGGCGGGCGCGCGGGGGCCGGAGCCGTCTCCGGCCCCCGCGCCGGACGCTAGTCGAGCTCGAAGCAGAGCTCGTGGTAGCCGGGTCGCTCGATGACCTTGGCGTGCACGCCGACCGTCTCGCCGGCCATGAGGCGCGCGCGGATCTCGGGCGCCCTCTTCTTGGTGATGCCGAAGATCACGTAGGTGTAGGCCGGGCCCTCGTCGAGCTCGACGGCGCCGTAGGCGTACTTGCCGACCTCGCGCAGGTAGGGCTTGTCGTTCTGGGGCCCGGGCAGCGTGAAGTCGGTCAGGTGGCCGTGGCCGGACACCTCGCACCACTCGGTCGCGTGGTAGCCGCAGGTGTTGCAGGCCAAGTGCGGCGGGAACTCGATGGTCCCGCACTCCAGGCAGCGCCTACCGTAGAACTTGCCCTCGGCGAGGCCCTCGTAGAACTTCTTGACGATGGGCTCCATCTTCTCAAGCTGCATGCTCGTTCTCCTTCTCGGCTACTCGACGGTGCGCAGGATCTGGCAGCGGACGTTCTGGGAGCCGCCGAAGCCGCGCAGGAACGTGGTGCGGGGCACCTGCTTCATCTGCGTCGCGCCCGCCTCGCCGCGCATCTGCTTGACGGCCTCGTAGATGTCGGCGATGCCGGAGGCGCCGTGGGCGTGGCCGAAGTTGCAGCGCCCGCCGTGCGGGTTGATGGGCTTGTCGCCGTCGTAGGCGGTCCGCCCGTCGATGGCGTACTTCCAGGCCTCGCCGCGCGGGATGTAGCCGCACTCCTCCGCCGAGCAGATCTCGGAGGCGAGGAAGAAGTCGTTGCACATGAACAGGTCGATCTCGTCGGGCGAGACGCCGGTCAGCTCGTAGACCTGCTTGGCCGCGATCTCGGTCGCCCAGTGCTCGTTGTGCACCAGGCCGGCCTCCACGGCCGAGGCGCCCGTGCCGAGCACCTCGATGGGCTTGTGCGGCACGCCCATGGCCACGGCCTTCTCGGTGGGCATGACCACCATGGCCGCGGCGCCGTCGCACTTCTTCTCGAAGCCGGTCACGCGCAGGTACTGGGTCACGCGCGGGTTGTACATGCTCTTGAGGTACTCGTCGGCCGAGTCGATGCCCATCTCGGCGGCGTCCTGCTCGATCGTGGTCTCGTAGTAGGCCAGCGGGTTGGCCACCGCGCCGCGGCGCAGGCTCTTGGTGAGACCGTTGAGGGCGTCGTCGACCTGGTCGGCGTCGAGGTCGTAGGTCATCGAGTACTCGTTGATCCAGTTGTCGAACGACACGCCGAAGGCGCCGTCGAGCGGACGGCCGTAGGCGCGGTCGTAGATCTTGTCGAGCGACGGGATCATGACCTCGAGGGGGAAGTCCTGGCGCACGTGGGAGGGCATGTGCTCGACCGGCAGCGTGCTCGCGAGGTCGACGGCGCCCGAGAGCACCACGTCGTAGGTGCCGGAGGCGACGGCCATCACGGCCTGCTCGAGGGCCACGTAGCCCGTGCAGCACGCCTCGGAGTGGTGGACCGAGCCCTTGGAGCGCATGCCGAACCAGTCGGCCACCTGCATGTTCGGGGTGATGCAGTCGCCGATGAGGTAGGGGTTGGCCGCGCCGTGGTAGTAGAAGTCGACGTCGCGCGGCTCGAGGCCCGCGTCGGCGATGGCCTCGAGCGCGGCGTAGCCGAACGCCTCGCCCTCGCCGATGCCCTCTGTCTCGGGGTGGTCCTGGAAGTCCTTGAACGGCGTGCAGCCCACCCCCACGATGGAGACGCTGCGCATGTTCCTGCCGAGCCTGACCATTGCATCACATCCTTCGTCGAGCCGTACCTTAGCTGGCCAGGATGCTAGACGCGCCCCGCCGCGGCGGGAAGAACAGGCCGACGCCGGGTGTTCCCCCATGTGGGACGATTCAGCAGTAAATGTTTCTTCTCGCAGGTAATCGCGGTGTTTTTCACGTCGGAGGGCGCCGTCGGGTGGCGCCGCTCGCCGCCATCCGGCTACCGCTCGCGGTCGCGCTCGCCGAACGGCGAGGAGGGGTCGCGCCGCGCGCTCTTCTCGTCGAGGAAGAACGGCGCGTAGAACAGCCGGTTGAGCACGGCGGCGACGGCCTCGGGCGCCACGTCCGGGCGCTCCTCGAGCCAGTACTGGATGACGTTGTGGTGGCCGGCGAGCGCGAAGGCGAGGTAGAAGTCGCGCAGGGTCTCCGACCCCTCGACCCCCGAGAGGCGCTCGCGGAAGTGGTCGTGCATGAGGATCGTCGCCTTGTGCACGAACTGCGGGTCGCCGTGGGGGCCGTTGAGCGCCACGATCTTGTCGCGCCGCTCGGCGAGCACCTCCATGCGGCGCACCATCGTGGGCGTTGGGTCGAGCTCAGCCTGCCCGAAGCGGGCCTTGAGCGCGTAGCTGTTGATGGAGTGCATGTTGGCGAGAAGGTCGGTCTCGAAGGCCTTCACCACGTCGTCGACCGAGCCGAAGCGCCGGTAGAAGGTCGAGCGCGAGACGCCGGCGCGCCTCACGACGTCGGCGACGCGGATGTCGGGGATGTCGGTCGTCTCCATGAGGGAGAAGACCGCGTCCTCTATGCGCTCGTCCACCGGGTCGCGCCCGTCGCGCCCCTCACGGCTCCCCATCGTGCGACCCCTTTCGTTTTCGACTATTCTCTCCGAGGGAAAATCGTTTCGCAAGACGCCGGCGGGCGGAAGAGGGGCACGGTCGATGAACGGGAGCCCGGAGTCGTGGGACGCCGCCGAGAAGGCCGTCATGGAGGCGCTTCTCTCCGACCGGGGGCTCCAGAACCTCGTCGACGTGGGCGCGCGGGCGCTGGGGAACCCGCTCGTGGTGGTCGACCCGGGGCACCGCTACCTCGCCTGCGGCGGAGAAGCGCCCGACGCGGACGACGGGAGCGCCTACGCCCGGGTCATGCGCGAGGAGCTCGCCTTCGGCGACATCCTCGAGGAGGGCAGCGCCTACATCGAGCAGGAGCGGATCGACGAGCGCCTCTCCCGCGCGAACGGCCGCTCGCGTGCCGCAACGACGTGCTGGGGCTCGACATTGTGCGTGGGCGCGAGGCGGCCGTAGCTCGGCGGCAGGGCGGGGCCGTGGGGCACGGGGCACGGCCGGAGGAGACTGACGGCCGTGGAAACGCGGTCGGAGGAGACGGGGAGACGGACGGCCGCTGGTTCTGGTCCGCTACTGCGCGAGCGCGATGGCGGTGGCCACGCCCCGCTCGTTGGTGATCGAGACGAGAAGCTCGCGCGCGCCCGCCTCCTCGAGGACCGGCGCGAGCGCGCCGTCGAGCGTGACGTGCGGGCAGCCGTTCTCGTCCTCGAGAGTCTCGACGACGCGCAGGTCGAAGCCGTTCTCGGTGCGGTGCGCGAGGGCCTTGAACACGGCCTCCTTGACCGCGAACTTGCCCGCGAGGCAGCTCGCGCTGTCATGGCGCGCGAAGGCCTCGGCGCGCTCGGCCTCGCTGAACGCGCGCCGGACGAAGGCCCCCTGCACGTCCTCGCAGAGCCGCGCCATCTCCTCGATGTCCACGGAGTCTATGCCGATGCCCAAGATCATACGGCCAGTCTAACGCACGCGCCGGCGGGTCGGAGGGCCTTTACGGCCTGCCCGGCGGGACCCCGGCGCATACGACGCCCCGGCGGTGCCCCCGGCGCCCACGGCGTCCCTCAGAGCATGTTGCGCTCGGCGAACTCCGCCTGCACGGTGGCCAGCATGAGCTCCACGTCATCGAGGCCCAGGTGCCGCTCGGACTCCCCCGCCCCGAGCGTGCCGCGCCGCCGGGCCCAGCTCTCCAGCGAGGCCGGGCGCTGCTCGTGCGGGAGGGTCTTGGTCTCGGGGTCCACGCGCCGGCAGATGTCGCGCGTGTCTATGGGCACCACGCGGCCGGCCTTGCGCGCCTCCGCGTAGCCGTCAATGTGGAGCATGAACCAGGAGTCCTCGAAGGCGGCGTTGTGCGCCATGAACGGGTAGGCGCTCAGCGTTGCCAGAAGCGCCTTCTGCACCTTCTTGTCCTCGCGGAAGGGCGTGCGCCCCTCGAGGTCGGACCAGGTGATCTTGTGGATGTCCGCCAGCGGCACGCCCTTCTCGGCGTACATCTCCGGCAGGCCGAAGTAGCCGGAGAAGGGGTCGTGGGGCTTTGCCTTGGGACCCACGGTCATGAACTCCAGGCCCACGTTGATGATGTAGCCGCGGGCGGGGTCGCGGTCGGTGGTCTCGATGTCGATGCCCACGACCATGCCCGAGACCGGCGCGTCCACCCAGGCCACGTTGAGGTCGCGCGCGTCCCTGCCGGAGAGCGCGGTCACCTCCTCGTCAGATCTGTGCTGGAGAACCGCCACGGCGTGGATGAGGTCCTCGGGCGAGAGCCCGCGCGCCAGGCTCGACGGCGAGACGTCGCGCAGGGTCTCGGCGCCCAGGCGGTCGCAGATGTCGCGGTTGCGGTCCGCTAGGGAGAGGACCAGGTCGTACGAGAAGGGCTCCTTGCCGGCGGGCGCCTCGGCCCAGGCGGCGCGCAAGACCCCGAGGGCCTCCTCGTTCTTGACGCGCTCCGCCGAGAGCGAGGCCTCGTCGACGAGAAACCCGGGGAAGACGAAGGCGTTGGCGCACTCTATGGCCTGGCTCAGATCCACGGTCACCGCTCCCGGTCGCTTGCGAAAAGGGCGCCGGGCCCGCGCCCGACGACCCCCTAGGCTAGCACGACGCCGCCCGCACGCCGACGCCGCGCCGCCACTCCGCGCAAAACGCGCGCGCCCGCGGGGCGGGATGGCGGCGCCCGGACCCGGCCGCACCGCTCGC
>CAZCTE010000023.1:0-3706 GCA_964501395.1 uncultured Atopobium sp. | reverse complement strand
CGCGCCGCGCCGCGCGCCCTGCGCTTCTCGCACGCCCCCGCGCCGCGCGCACATAACTTTCACGCACAAACTGTGAAAGGCTTCCCGTAGGGGTAATATCGCATGTTGCATCAAAGTTACGCGTCAGGATAAGGATGACCATGTACCTTGCTAGCCCTCTTGTCACGCTCGCAGTTCTTATAGCCGGCGTGATTGTCTACGTGCTCCGCAGGCGCTCCCGCGACGTCCGTCCCTCCCTCAGGACGCTCGGCTGGTACGTGATTCCCGTCGTCGCGCTCGTGTTCACCGCCCTGTGGATCGGGCTCGGGCTCTACGACGGCAGCCTGCCCGCGATTCTGGCCCTGTGCTTCGGCTCGTTTCTTGCGGCGGCCGCGGCGCTGCTCAGGGGCCGCGTGACCCTCTACATGGACGACCTGGCGGAGCGCAACCCCGAGGCGGCCCACCGCACGCGCATCCTCATCAACCTGGTGGCGGTTCTCGCCTGCACGGTCCTGGGCTTCGTCTCCCTGGAGATCCCCTACAACATCGGGCTCCTCTCCATCCCGCTCAACTTCGCCGCGCTCGAGATGGCCCTCATCCTGGGCGCGCTGCTCGTCCTCTTCTTCCTCTTCCAGCGCCACGGCGCGGGCCTCACCCTGGGCGTGGGCCTCTGCTGGTTCATCGGCCTCGCGCAGTACTTCGTCGGCATGTTCAAGGCGTCGGCGATCCTGCCCAACGACCTCTTTGTCCTCAACACCGCGGCGGCCGTGAGCAGCAGCTACGTCTACTCCATCAACGGCGCCGTGCTCGCGGGCCTCGCCTGCGTGATGCTCGCCTCGGCCATAGGCTCGCTCGTCTTTGCCGCGCGGGTGCACACCTCGTTCTCCGCCGTGCGCCGGCGCGTGGTCAACCTCGGCTGCTCGCTCGCGGCCCTTGTGGCGCTCGTCCTGGGCGTCACCGTCCCCAACTACTTCGACGACCTCGGCGTGGCCATCTACTACTGGAACTCCCTGGACTACTACAAGGCCCAGGGCTTCCTCCCGGTCTTCATCGCGGTGGCGCAGGACCTCCCCATCGACGAACCCGAGGGCTACACCGAGGAGTCCGCGACCGAGCTCGAGCAGACCTACGCCGCCACCTACGACGAGACCCTGGGCTCGGACTCCGCGCGCCTGGCCGCCGAGGAGCAGTTCGACGAGATCCAGCCCACCGTCATCTGCATCATGGACGAGACCTTCTCGGACCTCTCCATCTTTGAGGGCGAGTCCTGGGGCTACGACGGCATCATAAACTTCGCCGACTTCGGCGGCACGATCTCCCTCGGCAGCCTCGCCGTCTCGGTCCAGGGCGGCGGCACCTGCAACTCCGAGTTCGAGTTCCTCACGGGCGTGCCCCTCGCCTTCGTGGGCGACGGCAAGTACCCCTACTCGCTCTACGACCTCTCCGGGGCCCCGAGCCTCGCCAAGATGTTCTCCGCGCTGGGCTACTCCACGACGGCGATCCACCCCAACTACGCCACCAACTGGAACCGCGAGCAGGCCTACGAGGGGCTCGGGTTCGACCAGTTCCTCTCGCTCGACGACTTCGAGGGCGCCGAGATGTGGCACAGCGGCGTCACGGACGAGGCCACCTTCGACAAGATCCTCGAGCTTCTCGAGGAGGACGAGAGCCCGCAGTTCATCTTCACCGTGACCATGCAGAACCACTCGGCCTACGACCAGAACAACATCGGCGACGTGACCCAGTACTCCATTGACGGGCTCAGCAGCTACGACAACGCCCGCGTCTCGGAGTACCTCGCCTGCATCGACAACTCCGAGGAGGCGCTCATCGAGCTCATCGCCGCGCTCGAGGAGCTCGACCGACCCGTGGTGGTGCTCTACTTCGGCGACCACCAGCCGTCGCTCTCAACCCTGATCAACGACGCCATCTACAGCGACGAGACCGACGAGGACCTCGAGCACAACCTGCGCACGCACGAGACCGTCTACTTCATGTGGGCCAACTACGACGTGGCGGGCGTGACTGAGCAGACGACCGCGGACACGAGCGTCTGCTACCTCGGGGCCCTGCTCGCGCAGACCATCGGCATGCCGCTCACCGACTACCAGAAGGCCGAGCTCGTCATCCACGAGGAGCTGCCCTCGATCAGCCTCGTGGGCACCCAGCTCGCGGACGGCTCGTGGGTGTCCTACAACTCCGAGGACTACTCCGCCCTGCCGCAGTCCTACACGGACCTCGCGTACATGACGTACCTGGAGTTTGGCAGCACGGTGAACTAGCCGCCAGGCCGGGGACGGGACCAGCATGGACATCAACCAGATCGCCCAGATGGCGGGCGTGTCCCGCGCCACCGTCTCGCGCTACCTCAACGACGGCTACGTGAGCCAGGAGAAGCGCGCGGCCATCCGCCGCGTCATCGAGGAGACTGGCTACGTGCCCTCGCGGCAGGCCAAGACCCTGCGCACCGGCAAGACCAACGTGGTGGGTGTCATCATCCCCAAGATCAACTCCGCCTCGGTGAGCCGCATGGTGGCCGGCATCACGCCCGTCCTCAACCGGTCCGGCTACCAGGTGCTGCTGGCCAACACGGACAACGACGAGGGCCGCGAGGTGGAGTTCCTCCGCCTCTTCTCCGAGAAGAGCCAGGTGGACGGCGTCATCCTCATCGCCACCGTGGTCACCGACGAGCACGTGGAGGCGGCCCGGGCCCTCCCGGTGCCGCTCGTGGTGATGGACCAGAAGGCGACCGAGTTCGCCTGCGTCTACCAGGACGACTACCACGCCCTGCGCGACGTGACCGCCGTGGCCCTGCGCGCCTCTCGCCGGCCGGCCTACCTCGGCGTCCTCGAGGAGGACGTCTCCGCGGGCCGAATGCGGCGCCGCGGCTTTCTCGACGCCTGCGCCGAGCAGGGCGTTGAGGTGCCCGAGCGGGCGCTGCGCGTGGCCGAGTTCACGGTGGATTCCGGCTACGAGCAGGCCGAGGCCTTGCTGCGCGACTACCCCGAGCTCGACGGCATCGTCTGCGCCACGGACTCCATCGCCTGCGGCGCGCTCACCTGCCTGCGCGAGTACGGCCGGCGCGTGCCGGAGGACGTGGTGGTCACGGGCGTGGGCGACTCGGAGGTCTCCCAGATCGTCACCCCCACCCTCACCACGGTCCACCACCACTTCAAGACCTCCGGCGCCGAGGCGGCGCGGATGCTCGTGGGGCTCATGGCCGACGACGACTCCGTCCCGCGCGAGGTCAAGATGGGCTACGAGGTGGTCACGCGCAACTCAACGCGGTAGCGGGCTGGCCCCGTGCGACCGCCATCGCCGCTCGCCCCGTCGTACCGCGCTCTAACGCAATTTTCGCGGCGTTTGAGCCCCCATCGACGCGTCATACAGCACCGCCCGCTGTCGGACGTGGAGCAGCAGGCGGTACTTTTACCTCGTCGCACGGCCGAGCGGGTCGGCTTGGCCACTTGCTCGTGCGGCGCCGCAAGGCGAGGCCAAGGCCGACCACGCAGACGCCCGTCAGGGCGACGTAGAGGAACGAGTGCACGAGCTTGAGATGACGCTCGTTCGGGGTGCACAACGCCGTAGCGCTCACGTTGTGCACTCCCGAGGACGGCGTTTGGCATCGTTGTGCACCCGAATCGGCAGGCATCGCGCGTTGTGTACCCGACCCCGGGTGCACAACGTTGCGGGCCTCGAGTTGTGCACCCGAATCTGAGTGCACAGC
>CAZCTE010000022.1:3735-11532 GCA_964501395.1 uncultured Atopobium sp. | reverse complement strand
CGAGAAGCGCCAGGCCGCGGGGTTGCGGCGCCGCCCCTCACGCGCCGATGAGGAACTCCGTCGCGCGGAGGCGCGCGTCGAGGTGGGTGGCCGCCCAGGCGTGCGCGCGCCCGAGCGCCCAGAGGGCCGCCTCGGGCTCCACCGGCTGGGCGAGCAGCTCGTCGAAGGTGAGGCCCAGGAGCGCCCGCAGCCACGCGAGGCCGCTCGCGGAGACGGGCTCGGCGCCCGCCACCTCGCGTGCGCAGCTCGCGCAGAGGGTTCCCCCCGCCGCGGCCGAGAGGTAGGCCACGTCCGCGTCCCCGCAGGCGCAGCAGGACGCAAGCTCCGGCCGCCAGCCCCCGTGGGCGAGCACCTTCCACGCGTAGGCCGCGGCCACGAGGTCGAGGTGCGCGCGGTCCGCGGCCTCCTCGCAGGCGCGCAGGGCCCGCGAGCATATGGGGTAGAGGAAGCCGTCCGGCGCGTCCTCGTAGCAGGTGAGGCGCGCGACCTCGGCCACCGCGCTCGCGGCGGCCACGCGCTCGAAGTCCCCGCGCAGCCCGGCGTGCGGCCCCACGAGCGAGACCTCCGAGACCACGTCGAGCGAGCGGCCCCGCGCCAGCAGGAAGTCCGTCTCGCAGAAGAGCTCAACGCGGGCGGCGAGCCGGCCCCCGGGCCTGCGCGCCCCCTTGGCCACGGCGCGCAGCTGGCAGCCGTCCTGGGCGAGCAGCGTGAGGATGAGGTCGGTCTCCCCCAGCTTGGTCCGGTCCAGGACCACGGCCCGGGCGCGGTAGGTGCGCCGCCCGCCGGCCACCGCTACTCCTCGGCCTCGAGCCCGTAGCCCAGGCGGCGAATCTCACGCTCGTCCCGACGCCACTTGGGCGAGACGCGCACCGTGAGCTCGAGGTACACCTTGCAGCCGAGGAGCCGCTCGATGTCCCGGCGGGCCTCGATGCCCACCTGCTTGATCATCTGGCCGCCCTTCCCCACGACGATGCCCTTCTGGCCCTCGCGCTCCACGAGCACGGTGGCCGCGATCGAGGCGTGGCCGTCGTCGGCGAACTCGAGGCCGTCGCAGAGCACGCCCACCGAGTGCGGCAGCTCGTCGCGCAGGTGCAGGAAGAGCTTCTCGCGCACGAACTCGGCCACCAAGTCCTCGGGCGCGGCGTCCACGTCCATGTCCTCGGGGAACCACCGCGGCCCCTCGGGCAGGTGCTCGGAGACCAGGCCCACGAAGGCGTCCACGTTGAAGCCCTCGGTGGCCGAGACCACGAGCTCGTCGTCGAAGGGGCCCAGCGCGCGGGCGGCCTCCAGCTGCGCGGCCACCTTCTCGGGGCTCGCGATGTCGGCCTTGGTGAGCACGAGCAGCTTGTAGTCGGCCTCCGCGGAGGCCACGTGGCGGGCCACCCAGGCGTCGCCCGTGCCCACGGGCTTGGTGGCGTCCACGAGGAAGGCCACGACGTCGGCGTCGGCGAGCTCGGCCAGGGCGGCTCGGTTGAGGTCGGAGCCCAGGGCGTCCTTGGGCTTGTGGAGGCCCGGCGTGTCGATGATCACGAGCTGGCTCACGGGCGTGTTGATGACCGCGCGCAGGCGCCTGCGCGTGGTCTGCGCCACGGGGCTCGTGATGGCGAGCTTCTCGCCGAGACAGGCGTTGAGCAGGGTGGACTTGCCGGCGTTAGGGCGGCCCACCAGGGCAACGAAGCCGCTGCGGAAGGGCGCGTCCTGCTCGCCCTGGGAGCTCTTGCTGGTCATGGGACCTCCTTGGTTGGTGGGGGCGGTCGGTAGGGGGTGCGGGGCGCCGAGCGGGCGGTCACGGTGCGCCGGGGGGCGCCTCTCGTCACGGACGGGCGAGAGGCGCGTCACAGGCGCGCGAGGATGGCGTTAGCGTAGACGAGGACCCCCACCACGGCCACCGCGATCGAGAGGGTCCACACCGCCGCCGCGGCTATGTCCTTGGCACGCCCGGCGAGCGGGTGGAACTCCGGGGAGACGAGGTCGACGACGGTCTCCACGGCGGTGTTGAGCAGCTCCGCCGCGATCACGACGCCGCAGCAGAGGACGATCACGCCCCAGCTCACGAGGTCGAGCCCGATCACGAGCCCCGCCACCACGGCGAGCGCGCCCACCGCCAGCATGACCTTGATGTTGCGCTCGGTCCTGACGGCTGTGCGGAAGCCCTGGACCGCAAAGAGGAAGCTCTTGCGGAAGCCGGGATGGTCGCTCTTTGAGCCCGGTATCACTCGTCGATCCCCTCCCTGTGCCGCGTGAGGGTCACGTGCGTGATGGGCGCGTCGCAGGGCAGCAGGGCGAGAAGCTCCTCCTCGCGGGCCTCCATGGCCTCCGCCTCGGCCTCGTCGAGGTGGTCGTGACCGAGCAGGTGAAGGAGGCCGTGCACGAGCAGCAGGCGGAACTCGTCGGCCTCGGTGGTGCCGAAGGTCTCGGCCTGCCGGGCGATGTAGGCGGGCGCGAGCACGATGTCGCCGAGCTCGCAGGGCTCGCCGGGGGCAAGGGAGGGGTCGTCCGGGCGCTCGCACTCGAGGCTGATCACGTCCGTCGCGCGGTCCACGCCCCGCCACTCGAGGTTGATCTCGCGCATGCGAGCCTCCCCCACGAGCGAGACGGAGACCATGCAGGGGCGCCCCACGCCCTCCCGCTCGAGGACGAGGTCGCAGTCCGAGCAGAGCTCCCCCTCGGAGATGGGCGAGCGCACGCCCTCCTCGCACGAGATGTCGTACTCGTTAGGCATGGCCCCTCTCCCCTCTCTCGGCGTCGCGCGCGTAGGCGTCCACGATCTGCGCCACGAGCGTGTGGCGGACGACGTCGTTTCTGTCCAGGTCCACGAAGGCCACGTCGTCCACGTCCGCGAGCACCCTCCGGGCGGACTCGATCCCGCCCACGCCGGGGAGGTCCCGCTGCGAGGCGTCCCCGGTGACCACGAACTTTGACGAGAAGCCCAGGCGCGTGAGGAACATCTTCATCTGCTCGGGCGTGGTGTTCTGCGCCTCGTCGAGGATGACGAAGGCGTTGTTGAAGGTGCGCCCGCGCATGAAGGCGAGCGGCGCGATCTCGATCACGCCCTGCTCCACGAGCTCGGCGCCCCTGCCCATGTCGGTCATGTCGAAGAGGGCGTCGTAGAGCGGGCGCACGTAGGGGTCGAGCTTCTCCTCGAGCGTGCCGGGGAGGTAGCCGAGGGACTCGCCCGCCTCAACCACGGGGCGCGTGAGCACGATGCGGCCCACCTCGCGCCGCTTGAGCGCGGCCACGGCCATGGCCATGGCGAGGTAGGTCTTGCCCGTGCCGGCCGGCCCCACGCCAAAGGTTATGGTGTGCGAGCGGATGGCCTCCACGTAGCGCCCCTGGCCGGCCGTCTTGGGACGGATGGCGCGCCCGCGGTAGGTGAGCAGGATGTCGTCTGACCCCAGGCGCAGGCGCTCGGCCCCGTGGCGGACCTGGTCCACCAGGAGGTCCACGTCGGCCGCCGTGGGGGCCTCCCCCGCCTCAACGAGCCGGATGAGGCGCGAGAAGACCGAGGTCACCTGGTCCACCACCTCGGCAGGGCCCGAGACCGTGACGTAGCAGCCGCGGACCGAGATCATGGCGTCGAAGGCGGCCTCCACCCGGCGCAGCAGCGCGTCCGCGGGCCCCATGAGGACGGTGGGGTCTACGGAGTCCGGGATGGTGAGGCGGACCTGCGTGGGTTCCATGCTCCTCCTGTGACGCGAACGTGACGCTCATGTAGCGCGACGCCGTCTCCGCGGCGCCCGCGAACTCACCCGATGATACCCGAACGCGCGGGGACCGGGGCGGCCCGGCTCGCGCGGGAACGGGGCTCGAGGCGCGGTCGGGGCGGACGGGCCGGGCGGCGCGTCAGAGCGTCTCGCCCACGAGGACCGCGTCCTCCCCCACCCCGATGAGCCGCACGGGCACGAGGGAGTCGACCGGCAGCGCGGGGTCCACGACCACGTCGAAGAGGCCGCCGGAGACGCCGCGCCCCGGCGCCTGAACGACCACGAGGTCCGTCTCGCCCACGCGGGCGCGGGCCTCGGCGAGGCGGGACCCCTCCGCGAGCTCGCGGGCACGGCGGCCCCGCTCCGCCATGACGCGCGGGTCCACCTGGCCGGGCATGGTCGCGGCCGGCGTCCCCGGCCGGCGCGAGTAGCGGAAGACGTGCGTTCGCGAGAAGCGCATCTCGCGGCAGAACGCGAGGGAGGCCTCGAACTCCTCGTCCGTCTCGCCGGGGAAGCCCACGATGAGGTCCGTGCCCAAGGCCAGGCCCGGCACCGCCTCGCGCGCCCGCTCGACCACGCGGCGGAAGAGGTCGGTGCGGTAGACGCGCGCCATGCGGCGCAGGGTCTCGTCGCAGCCCGACTGGAGGCACACGTGCAGGAAGGGGGCCACGCGCTCCCCCGCGGCCGCCATGACGGAGCAGAGCTCGGGCGTGACGTCGGGAGGCTCGATCGACGAGAGGCGGATGCGGCCCACGTCCGTGCGCTCGAGCAGGAGGTCGAGGAGCCCGGGCAGGGCGAGCTCGCCGCCAGCGGCACCCGCCGCGCGATAGCAGCCCAGGTTGATGCCGGTGAGCACGACCTCGCGGGCGCCGCGGTCCTGGGCCTCGCGCACGGCGCGCAGGACCTCCTCGGGCGAGACGCTGCGCGCGGCCCCGCGGGCCTTCCACACGATGCAGTAGGTGCAGCGGTTGTCGCAGCCGTCCTGGACCTTGATGCCGGGACGCGTGCGCCCGGTGGGGGTGGGCGTCTGGGCAGCGGCGCAGCCGCCCTCCCCCGCGTCCTTCTCGCCCGCGAGCCCCAGCCGCTCCGCCACGAGCCCGGGCACGCGCGACTTGTCCGGCTCCACCACCACGTTGGGGGCCAGCGCCTCGAGCTCCGCAGAGAAGAGGCTCGCCACGCAGCCCGTGGCCACCACGAGGGGCGAGCCCTCCCGGGACGCCGCGTGTCGGACGGCCTTTCTCGCCTTGGCCTCGGCCTCGCCCGTGACGGCGCAGGTGTTCACCACCACGGCGTCGGCCTCGTCCTCGCCCGCCAGGCGCGCGCCGGCGCGCTCGAGCTCGGAGGCCATGAGGTCGAGCTCCACGCGGTTGACGCGGCAGCCCAGGTTGACGAGGGCCACCGCCGGAGCGGGGCGCGCCGTCACCTCTTGCCCTTGAACGGGCCCTTGCGGCCGCGGTGGTGTCCCTTGGGGGCCTTCTCGTCCCCGGCCTCCCTCTCGGCGCCCTTCTCGCAGCGCTCCTCGACCGAGTCCACGACGTCGTCGAGCGAGCGGGCGGCCACGATGGCCGCCACCTCGAGCAGCTGCTTCTTCGTGAGGTCCCTGGGCGTCACCACCTGGACCACGGCCACGAGGTTGCCGCGCGCGATCATGCCCATGCGCGGCATGCCGCGGCGCTCCACCACGACCTCCTGCCCGTACTGGCAGCCCGCGGGCACCTCCACGGTGACGCGCTCGCCCTCCATGATGCCGTCGATGGTGACGGAGGTGCCGAGAATGGCCTGGAGGGAGTCCACCTGCACGGTGCAGTAGAGGTCGTCGCCGCGGCGCTCGAAGCGCTCGGACTCGGCCACCTCGATGCTCACGAGGAGGTTGCCGGAGGCGTCCCCGCGCACGCCGGCCTCGCCCTTGCCCTCGACGGTGAGGGTCTGCCCCGAGCGGACGCCGGCGGGCACCTGGATGTCGACCTTCTCGCGCGAGGGGGCGCGGCCCTGGCCCTCGCAGGTCTCGCAGGGGTTCTCGATGACCTGTCCCTGCCCGTGGCAGACGGGGCAGGTGGTCTGGGACTGCATCTGGCCGAAGATGGTGCGCTGGACCTCTACGACGCGGCCCGTGCCGTGGCAGCGCTCGCAGGTGCTCAGGTGGCCGCCGGCCTCGAAGCCGATGCCGCCGCAGTCCTCGCAGGGGGCGAGGCGCGTGTAGGAGATGGACTTCTTGCAGCCGGCCGCCGCCTCCTCGAGGGTGACGGTGAGGCGGATGCCCATGTCGCGGCCGCGCGTCTTGGCCGCCGCCCCGCCGGCGCCGCGGGCCCCGCCGCCGAAGAAGGTGTCGAAGATGTCGCCGAAGCCGAAGCCCCCGCCGCCGAAGATGTCGGAGATGTCAACGGCATCCCCGCCGAAGCCGCCGAGCCCCTCGGGGTCGCCGAAGCGGTCGTAGTTGGCGCGCTTCTCGTCATCGGAGAGGACGGCGTAGGCCTCGTTCACCTCCTTGAACCTCTCCTCGGCGTCCGGCTCCTTGTTGACGTCGGGATGGAGGGTGCGCGCCTTCCTGAGAAACGCGCGCTTGATGGTCTTCGCGTCCGCGTCGCGAGGCACCTCGAGCACCTCGTAGTAGTCCCTCTTAGGTTTCACCTGCATACTCCACTAGCTCGTGCGTTCCGCCGGCCGCCCCGTGACGGGGCGTCGCGGCCCAGTGCCTTATACCCACAGCGCGGCGAGGGCCTCGCCCTCGCCGCAAAGTAAGTCGTGCCTGCTCCAAGAAAGCTACCACGAATCTGAAGGCCGCGTTTGGGCGCGTGCGAGCCGGGCTGCTCGTCGGCCCGCCCGCGCCTCTCGCCCGGCTACGCCGCCGGCCTAGTAATAGTAGTAGCGGCCTCCCATGTAGCCGGTCCTCCCCAGGCCCGCCGTGCAGGAGAACAGCAGCGCAAAGATCACGGCGATCGCAAAGCCGTTGGAGGCGCCGTTGGCCACGGCCACGCCCGCGTTTCTCCACCAGCGCTTTCGCCGTTTCACGCCGTCCCGCACCACGAGGACGAGCCCCAGGATCAGCGGGACGAGGATGATGAAGGAGAGCGAGGCGAGCGTGCCGGTTATGAGCCCCAGCACGATGAAGGGCAGCGCGAAGCCGATGCTGTTGAAGCCCGTGACCTGCGCGCGCGTGAGGCGCTCCTCGGGAACGCAGACCCGGCAGACGAAGTCGCCCGCCGAGGAGCCGTTGGTGCCGGCGTTGCCCATCCCCGCCACGCGCACCTCGTCGCCGTCGTGGCTGCCGGCCGGGATGTCCACCACGAGCTCGCTCGCCGTGAGCGTGCGGCCCGTGCCCCCGCAGACGCGGCAGGGGTCGGCGACCACCTTGCCCGTGCCCTCGCACTCGGGGCACGTCATCATGACCACGCCAAAGAGGCCGGTGTCCGCGTTGATGTGCCCGGCGCCGCCGCAGGTGGGGCAGGTCTCCGGGTGGTCGGACACCACCGAGCCCGAGCCGTGGCAGGACTCGCAGGCCGCGTAGCGCTGGTAGGTCACGCCGCGGCGCGCGCCCGCGGCCGCCTGCTCGGCGTCGAGGGTGAGCTCGTAGACCACGTCCGCGCCGGCGCGCGGGTTGTACGTGCGGGACTTCCCCCTCTTGGCGGACCTGCCAAAGCCGGAGCCAAAGGGCCCCCAGCCAAAGGGGCTGCCCCAGAACGGGTCGCCGTAGTAGCCGCCGCCCGCGGGGGACGAGCCGCCGCCGTTCACGAACGGAGAGCCGGAGCGCATGGCGTCGTAGCGCTTGCGCTTGTCGGCGTCCGAGAGCACCGCGTAGGCCTCAGAAACCTCCTTGAACCTCTCCTCGGCGTCCGGCTCCTTGTTGACGTCGGGGTGGAGCTTGCGGGCCTTGGTCTGGAAGGCCTTGCGTATCTCCTCCGTGGAGGCGTCCTTGTCGACGCCGAGAATGGCGTAGTAGTCCTTCTCGTTCATTGATGCCATGTGGAGCGTCTCCCTGCTGGTGCGGCGTACTGGTGCGGCATGCCAAATGCGGCGTGCCAAACAGAGTTGATTATATCCACGGACGCCCGACCTCTATCATCCGGCGAGAAGGGTGCGCAAAACGAGCATTCGG
>CAZCTE010000022.1:0-3635 GCA_964501395.1 uncultured Atopobium sp. | reverse complement strand
CACCTCGGATTAAGTAGTCAACGCTACAGCGTTTCTGGCACGAGTGCCTGACAGGTTTCCCCCGAGGGAGGGCCGGAAGCGCGACCAATCTGTCATCGAATGCGCCTTGGCTGCGTACACCGGACGCGCTTTTCGGTCGAATGTAGAATGTACAATCTCCGGATTCCGGTGTACGCAACTCAGACACGAAAGCGCGTCGAGTGTACGCGTATGCGCCCACACCCGGTCGAATGTACGCGGGGTTGGGTACACTCAATCGCGGCCCTCATCGAGTGTACGATTTCCGAGATTGAGTGTACGTGTTTCGACGCCCGGTGTACTCGTTTTTCCACCGGGCGACCTGGCACGGCCGCCACACAGACGCGCCCCTAGTCCTCAGAGAGCTCCATTCTGCGGTACGAGACGCCGCAGCGGTCGAGGATGTTCTTGGAGATGCGGTTGTCGAGGGTGCCCTCGTACTTGTCGTCAAGGTAGACGACCTCGCCGATCCCCGCCTGCACCAGCATCTTTGCGCACTCGTGGCACGGGAAGAGCGTGACGTAGGCCGTGGCGCCCGTCATGTCGCGCAGGGTCCCGCGGTAGTTGAGGATGGCGTTGGCCTCGGCGTGCATGACGTAGTTGTGCTTGTCGTAGAAGGGGTCGTCGTCGCTGCCCCAGGGGAACTCGTCGTCGTTGAGGCCGCGGGGTGTCCCGTTGTAGCCCACCGAGAGGATGCGGTGGTCGGTGTCCGCGATGCAGGCCCCCACCTGGGTGTTGGGATCCTTGCTGCGCAGGCACGCGGCGACGGCGGCCCGCATGAAGAACTCGTCCCAGCTGATGACGTCGGTGCGCTTGCCCGGCATGGCTGCCTCCCTCGTGGACGTCCCTGGTGCAAGCATGCCGCATCAGGGGCGGGGCCGCAAGGGACGCGCTTGGGAAGTTAGGGCCTGGCGAGAAGAACGGGCGGGCCGAGAAGGAGCAGTCGGGTCCGGCCGGCGAGAGGGTGTGATAGCGGGCCGGGGCGGGAGGGCCGCGGGACAACCGGAGGGAAGACCGCTGCGGAGCGTGCCCCTACTCGTCCGAGGCGAGGTCCCACATAAGGCCGTAGAGCTCGTTGCCAAGCAGCCAGCCGCGCTCGGTGGGGACGAGACGTTCCCCCGACCAGGCCGCAAGCCCCGAGGTCACGGCCTCATTAAGCGCCGCCTCGAGTCGCTCCACGGGCACCTCTCGTCGCGCGCGCCCAAGAAGCTCCGGACCGGCCCCGCGCGTCATGCGCATGGCGAGCATGAGGTCCTCGGCCGCCGCCTCCCGCGCGGTCAGGAACTCCGTAGAGAAGCGCAGGGCGCTAATCAGCGGGTTCGCAGCCATCTCCTGCGGGGTCGACTCCACGGTGAGCCGCACGCGCGCCGCCCCCTCGGGGGACCGCGGAAGGCTCGAGCAACACTCAAGGAGCCTCGAGTAACCTTCAAGGTCAAGCATGCTCGAGGCCCCCGTGCCCAGGCCCAGATACGGCACGCCCGTCCAGTACGCGATGTTGTGACGGCATTCTTTACCTGGGGTTGCGTAGCTCGCCACCTCGTAGCGCCCAAAACCCTTAACCTCAAGGTAAGCTTGAGCCTTGGCCATGCGCTCCGCCTGGACCTCCGGGTCGTTCCAGGGGCAGCGCTCGTCCCCGTAGCGCCTGCCGAACTCCGTGCCCTCCTCGATCTGGAGGGGGTATACACTCACGTGCCCCACGCCCAGCGAGACCGCCTTCTTGAGCGTGTGGGTCCACGAGCGCTCGGTCTGCCCCGGGATGGCGCACATGAGGTCCACCGAGACGTCCAGCCCAGAGGCCACCGCCGCTGCCACGCCCTCCCGCGCCCGCGCCGCGTCGTGCAGCCGGCCCAGCGCCCGGAGCTCGCCGTCGTCGAGGCTCTGGACGCCAATTGAGAAGCGCGTGGCACCTCCCAGCATGGTGAGGTCGAGCAGGGTCAGGTCATCGAGGGAGTCGGGGTTTGCCTCGCAGGTGAGCTCGGTCACGCCGGGCGCGTGCTCCCGCACCTCATGGAGGAGAAGCCCCAGCTTCCCCACCCCGAGCAGCGTGGGCGTGCCCCCGCCCACGTAGGCGGTCTCGCAGCCCCCGAGGAGCCCCGCATCTGCGGCCTGGCCCATCTGGATGTCGAGGGCGGTCACGTACGAGCCCATGAGGGGGTCGCCTTCTGGGGTTGCCCAAGAGGTGAAGTCGCAGTACGCGCACTTGCGCGCGCAGAACGGTATGTGGAGGTAGAGGGCGCCGACCGGAGGCCGCGCCTCTCCGTCAGAGGACATGGGCCCTCACCTCGGCCGCGAAGGCGAGGAACTCCTCGGCCGTGGTGCAGCCCATGGCGGCGTCCCTCCAGCGTGCGGCGTCGGGCATGCCCCTGAGGTACCAGCCGGCGAGGCTGCGCGCACGCTTGAGGTGGGCGCCCGTGGCCTCGAGCAGGCGCACGTGGCACTCGAAGGCCAGGAGTCGCTCCTCGGGGGTGGCGTCGTGGCCGGAGAAGACCCAGGGGTTGCCGTAGGTCCCGCGCGCGACCATGACGGCCGTGGCTCCGGTCTCGGCGAGCACGCGCTCGGCCGCCTCATGTGAGAGGATGTCGCCGGACGCAATCACGGGAACGCTCACGGCGTCCGCAACGCGGTCTATGACGCCCCAGTCCGCCTGCCCGTGGTACATCTGCGTGGCAAAGCGCCCGTGCACCGCCACGGCGGCGGCGCCGGCGTCCTCCATGGCGCGGGCGAACTCGGGGGCCACCTCCTGCCCGTCCCGCCGTCCGCGCCGGATCTTCACGGTGACGTCCACCCCCGGCGCGCCCTCGCGGCAGGCGCGCACGATCTGGGCCGCGAGCGCCGGGTCGTCAAGCAGGGCCGAGCCCTCGCCCTTGCGGGTCACCTTGGGCACGGGGCAGGCCATGTTGACGTCGATGAGGGCGAGGCGCGCGCCCAGGCGCTCAGAGACCCTGCCCGCGGCCTCGCGGAAGAGCTCGGGCCTGCTCCCAAAGAGCTGCACGGCCAGGTCCGGCTCGGCCGGGTCGGGGTCCACGAGGCCCCAGCTCTTCTCGCCGTAGTGCAGGCCGGCGCAGGAGACCATCTCGGAGTAGGCAAGCGCGGCCCCGCCTGCGCGGGCCATGAGGCGGTACGCGGCGTCCGAGACGCCCGCCATGGGCGCCATGAGAAGACGCCCCGCCAGACGCTCCGCGAGCGGCGCGCGCTGGCCGGCGACCGGGCGGGAGGCGCCCGATCCCGGCGCTCGGACAGTCCTCGCCGCAGAGGGCGCGGCTGCGGAACTCGCGGCGTGATCAGGCGCCTCCCGCTCCCCAGTCACGAACGGCGCGAGGCACGTCGCGAGACCCGCCGCCGGCGCGTAGGCCGCCAATACCTCGGCGGCCGTAACCGGAGCCGTCACTGGTCGTCCACCTTGAGGACGGCGAGGAACGCCTCCTGCGGAACCTCCACGGAGCCAATCTGCTTCATGCGCTTCTTGCCCTCCTTCTGCTTCTCGAGGAGCTTGCGCTTGCGCGAGATGTCTCCGCCGTAGCACTTGGCCAGGACGTCCTTGCGCACCGCCTTCACGGTGGAGCGCGCGATGATCTTGTTGCCGATGGCCCCCTGGATGGGCACCTCGAACTGCTGGC
>CAZCTE010000021.1:0-12537 GCA_964501395.1 uncultured Atopobium sp. | reverse complement strand
CTGCAGGCCCACGAGCATGATCACGTTGGGCGTGCGGTTCTGCGCGAGCGTGAGCCTGGACTCCGTGGAGCCCAGGAGCACAGTCAGCTCGTCGAGGACGATGCGCACCACGTTCTGCGCCGGCGTGAGCGAGTCGAGCACCTCGGAGGCGAGGCACTTCTCCTTGCAGCGGGCCACGAAGCTCTTGACCACGCGGAAGTTGACGTCGGCCTCCAGCAGCGCGAGGCGGATCTCGCGCATGGCGAGGTTGATGTCGTCCTCGGTGAGACGGCCCTTGCCGCGGAGCTTGTCGAAGGTGTCCTGGAGCCGGTCGGAGAGGGAGCCGAAGACTGCCATGGGTTACATCCCTTCCCCCACGAGCGCCCGGCAGAACTCGAGCGCGTCGAAGGCCTGGAGGTCGTCGAGGGCCTCCCCCACCCCAATGCGGTAGATGGGGAGGCCGAGCTGGCTGGATATGGCGAGCGCGATGCCGCCCTTTGCGGTGCCGTCGAGCTTGGTCACGATGAGCCCGTCGAGCTCGAGGGCGTCGTTGAACTCCTGGGCCTGGTTGAGGCCGTTCTGCCCGGTGGTGGCGTCGATCACGAGCACCACCGAGACGGGCAGGGACGAGCAGCGCCTGCGGGTCACGTTGACCACCTTGGCGAGCTCGCGCATGAGGTCCGCGGAGGTGTGGAGGCGCCCCGCCGTGTCGATGAGCACGAGGTCTGAGCCCCGGCGCTCGGCCTCCTCCACCACGTCGTAGCACACGCTCGCGGGGTCGGCGCCGCGCTCGCGGGTGACCACGTCCACGCCGGCCCGCTGCCCCCAGACCTCGAGCTGCTCGATCGCCGCCGCGCGGAAGGTGTCCGCCCCGCCGATGAGGCAGGAGCGGCCGGCCTCGCGCGCACGCCCCGCGAGCTTGCCCACCGTGGTGGTCTTGCCCGCGCCGTTGATGCCCACGAAGAGCACGCAGGAGGGCGTGTCGTCGAAGGGGTCGCGCCCCGCCGCGGGGAACTCGGCGGCGAGCCGGCGTGCCAGGGCGTCGCGGAGCTGGTCGGCGCGGCCGAGGTTCTCGCGGGCCGCCTGCTCGCGGAGGTCGTCGGTGACGCGCATGGCCACCTCGGCGCCCATGTCCGCCATGACGAGCGTGTCCTCGAGGTCCTCCCAGAACTCCTCGTCGACCTCGCCGCCCATGTAGAAGATCTCGTTGAGGGCCTCGCGCGAGCGCTTGAGCCCCTTCTTCAGGCTGTCGAGAAAGCCCATCTAGGCATCAACCACCTTTCCCGTAGTCCGGTCGAGCCGCTGCGAGACCACGCGGCTCACGCCGTCGGCCTGCATGGACACGCCGTAGAGGACGTCCGCCTGCTCCATCGTGCGCCGCTGGTGCGAGATGACGATGAGCTGCGTGGTCTCCTTGAGCCGCTCGATGGCGTCGAGCAGCTTGGAGAGGTTGGAGTCGTCGAGCGCGGCCTCCACCTCGTCGAAGACGTAGAACGGCACGGTCCTCACCTTGTAGACCGCAAAGAGCAGCGCGAGCGCGGTGAGGGACTTCTCGCCGCCGCTCATGAGCATCATCTTTGAGAGCCGCTTGCCGCGCGGCTGGGCCACGATCTCCACGCCCGTCTCGGAGGGGTTGTCCGGGTCGGTCATCTCTATGTGGGCGTGCCCGCCCGGGAAGAGCAGCGAGAAGATCTCGGAGAAGTTCTCGTTCACCTGCTCAAAGACCGAGAGGAACCGCGTGCGCATCTTCCGCTCGATGGCAGAGGTGATCTTCTTGAGGGACCTGGAGGCGCTCTCGAGGTCGCCGACCTGCTCGCCGATGTAGTCCGCGCGCTGCTTGAGGCGCAGGTACTCGTCCATGGCCACCTCGTTCACCGGGCCTATGGACTCAATCTCGCGGCGGAGCTCGTCGGCGCGCCGCTCGGCGGCCTCGCGGTCCTCGGGCGAGGGGATGCCCAGGGCGTCCTCGAGGACGGCGCCCGTTGCGGCGATGGCGTCGATGGCGCCCTGGACCTGGACCTCGAGCCTCCCGAGGTCCACCTTGACGTCCGAGGCGGCCGCGCGGGCCTCCTCGAGCTCGCCCGCCGCCTTGGAGACGGCCTCCTTGGCCTCGCCTATGGTGCGCTTGAGCGAGTCCGAGTCCGCCTCGGCGAGCGAGGCGCGGTCCTTGAGGCGAGACGCCCACTCGAGGGCGCGGCTGCGCACGGCGTCGTAGCGGTCGTGCAGGGGGTCAACGCGCAGGCGCACGACCTCGAGGGCGCGTGAGCTCCCCGCGGTGGCGGAGATGCGCTCCGCGAGGTCGGAGACCTGGCGGGAGAGCTCCCTCTCGCGGGCGGCGAGGCTGGCCTTTCGCTCCGTGGCGCGGGCGAGCTCGAGCCGGGCGTCCGAGAGGGCGCGGCTCGCCCTCCCCTGCTCGCGGATGGCCGCCTCGTGCTCGTCCGAGCGGTCGGCGAGCTGGCCGGCGAGCTCGTCTGCCTGCTCGCGGGCGGCGCGCGCGGCCTCGCGGTGGCCCGCGATCCTCTGGCGGGCCTCGGCGGCGCGGGCCTGCGAGGCCTCGCGGCGCTTGGTCACCTGCGCCCGCTCGGAGGCGGCCGAGGAGAGCTGCGCCTCCAGGCGGCCGCGCTCGGACGTGGCCGAGGAGAGCTCGGCGGAGATGCGGGCGACCTCGCCCTTGGCGGCCGCCGCCTGCTCGCGGGCGGAGGCGAGCGCGGCCTCGGCGTCCGCGACGGCGTCCGCGGCCTCCTCGAGGGCGTCCGCCAGCCCCGGCACGCGCTCGGCGAGCTCGCGGATGCGGCGCTTGCGCTCGAGGGCGCCCGCCTCGCTCGAGGGCGAGCCGCCCACGCGCACGCGCCCGTCCGACAGGGCCACCACGCCCTCCGGCGAGACGTACGTGGGCCCGGGCGCCTCGCGCTGCGCGCGCACGGCCTCCTCGGCACCGCCCACGAGGCGCACGCCGCCGAGCAGGGCCTCAAGGAGCCCGCGCGAGGCGTCGGCAACGCGCAGGCGCGCCACGAGGGGCTCGCCCGGCGCGTCCGAGGGCTCGCCCGCGCCCGGGGCCGCGAGCGAGAGGATGGTGGCGCCGCCCTCGGCGTCCGTGCGGCCCGCGGCGCTGCCGGCAAGGCGCGCGGCCTCCTCGGCGTCGCCCACCACGAGGGCCGCGAGGTCGTCCCCGAGCAGGCCCTCCACGAGCGCCTCCACGGACTCGTCCGCGTCGATGAGGTCGGCGAGGCGGCACTCCACGGCGTCGCCCGCCTCCTCGGCGAGGGCCGCCACGAGCGGGCTCGAGGCCTCCACGTCCGCGTCCACGGAGCGCAGGGCCGAGAGCGTGGCCTCGGCGCCGGAGAGCTCCGAGCGCGCGTCCCTCTCGGCGGCCCGCGCCCGGTCGAGCGCGGCCGACGAGGAGACGATCTGCGCCTCGAGCTCGGCCGAGCGGGACCGCGCCTCGTCGAGCTCGCCCGTGAGGCGCCTCACGGCCCCCTCGCGCTCGGCGAGCGCCTCCTCGGCCGTGCGCGCGGCCTCGTCGATCTGCTCCAGGCGCGAGACGAACATCTGGTCCTCGACCTCGGCGCTCGAGATCTGCTCCTCGAGCTTGGCGTAGGCGAGCGTCTCCCGGTCCGCCTCGGAGCGCGCGGCGCGCTCGGCCGCGGTTATCGTCGAGATCTCCTCGTCGAGGGCGCGCCTTTTGGCCACGGCCGCATGCGAGGCCTCGGAGGCCTCGGACACGCTCCGGTTGAGCTCCTTCTCTCGCGCGACGAGGTCGGAGAGCTCGTCTGCCACGCGCTCGTGCTCGGCCGCGGCGTCGGCGCGCTGCTTCTGCATGGCGGAGAGCTGCATCCGCATGTCGGAGAGGCGCGACACCATGTTCCGGCCCTTCTCCTCGAGAAGGCGCATGTCGGCGTCCATCCTGCCCAGGATGTCCTGCAGGCGGCGGCGCTGCTCGCCGAGGTCGCCCACGAAGAGGCCCTTCTGCTCAAGGAGCAGCTGGAGCTTCTCGAGCTCGGCGGTCTTCTCGCCGTGGCGGTACTGCGCGAGCTCTATGGCGGCGTCGGCCTCGCGCCCGCGCGCGGAGAGGCGCTCGTAGCTCGCCTGGAGCTGGCGCAGGTCGTCCACGGCCAGCTGGATGGTGAGCTGGTTGAGCTCGTCGGTGAGGTCATGGCTGCGCCGGGCCTTGTCCACCTGGCGCTCGAGGGGCTTGAGCTGGCGCGCGATCTCGTGGGAGAGCATCTTGGCGCGCGAGAGGTTCTCCTCCATGGAGGCGAGCTTCCTCTGGCTGCGCTCCTTGCGGCGGCGGTGCTTGGAGATGTCGGCCGCCTCCTCGATGAGGGCGCGGCGCTCCTCCGGGCGGCTCGAGAGGATGGAGTCGAGCTTGCCCTGCGAGATGATCGAGTGCGTGTCCTTGCCCAGGCCCGAGTCGTGCAGGATGTCCCGCACGTCCATGAGGCGGCTGGGCGCCCCGTTGATGAGGTACTCGGACTCGCCCGAGCGGTACATGCGCCGCGTGATGCCCACCTCGGAGAAGTCGATGGGCAGCGCGTGGTCCGAGTTGTCGAGCACGAGGGTGACCTCGGCCACGCCCACGGCCGGGCGGGCCGAGGAGCCCGAGAAGATGACGTCCTCCATGGCCTGGCCGCGGAGCTGCTTGGCGCTCTGCTCGCCCAGGACCCAGAGGATGGCGTCTGACACGTTGGACTTGCCCGAGCCGTTGGGCCCCACCACCACGGTGAGGCCGGGGTCAAAGGCCATCTGGGTCTTGTCTGCGAAGGACTTGAAGCCCTTGAGCGTGAGCGACTTCAGATACACGTGCGGGGCCTTTCGGGCTAGTTGGTGATTCCTGCGCCGGTGAAGTCGCCCTCCTCGGCGTAGCCGAGACGGACGAGGGCGTCAATGGCGGCGGCGCTCTCCGAGGACTTCTTGGACGACCCGGTCCCGCGGCCTATGCGGCGCCCCTCGACCAGGACGACCGAGGTGAACGTGGGGTCGTGGGCGGGGCCCCTCTCCTCCACGAGCTTGTACTCGGGGCCGCAGCGCCACTCGCGCTGGGTGATCTCCTGGAGGCGCGACTTGGGGCTGATGGGCCTCTCGGCAAGCGCCGGGGAGATCTTGGGGCCCAGCGACCCCATCACGAAGTCGTGCGCGGCGTCGTAGCCGGCGTCCAGGAAGAGGGCGCCCACGAGAGCCTCGTAGACGTTCTCCAGCGCCGAGTGCATGCCCCGCGCGCCCGTGCCGCGCTCGGACTCGCCCATGAGGATGAGCGGGGCCAGGCCCAGGTCCTCGGCCACGCTCGAGAGCATCTTTCCGGAGACCAGGCTGATCTTGGCCTGCGTGAGCATGCCCTCGTCCATCTCCGGGAAGCGCAGGAACAGCTCGAGGGCGATGATGCCCCCCAGCACCGAGTCCCCGAGGAACTCGAGGCGCTCGTAGGAGTAGGCGTGCGACTTCCCCTCGGCCGCCGAGGGGTGCGTGAGCGCGTGGACCACGAGGTCCTCGTTGGAGAAGTGGTGGCCGCAGATCCTCTCGGCCTCGACCACCCGCTGGCGCATCTTCAAGGCGGGGCCTCTGGCGCTACGCGGTCTGGGCGGCGAGGATGCCGTCGACGACCTCGCCCACGGTCACGATCTCGCCCACGGACTCGTCCGCCATCTGGATGCCGAACTCGTCCTCGAGCGCGGTCACGAGCTCGAGCAGGTCGAAGGAGTCCGCGCCGAGCTCCTTGAGGTTGGTGGCCTCGTCCAGCGTGACGTCCTCCCCGAGGGAGAGGGTGTCCTCGACGACCTCGATGACCTTGGCGAGAATTGCGTCGCGATCCATGTGTTCCTCCTCGTTGCGGGATGGCTGCCGCGGGATGGGCCCCGCCGCCCGTGTTCCTCCCGGCAATTCTACTCGTTGCGAGCGCGGCGCGGCGCGGGCGTCCGGCGCGTCATCCGCCCTGCGAGCCCGGCCGCCGGCCGGCCGCGGCGCAGCACCGGCCCCGTGCCCTACCCGTCCACCTCGCAGGCGTCCGCGATCTTCTCGACCAGCCTGGCGCGGACGGCCGCCGCGGCCGCGAGCGTGCCCTGGCAGACGGCGGTGGCGCTCGTGGCCCCGTGCCCCTTCACCACCGGCGCGCGCAGGCCCAGCAGCACGGCGCCGCCGTACTGGTCGCCCGAGAGGTCGGCCGCGAGCCCCCTGAGGGAGCCCTGGAGCAGCGCCATCCCGAGCTTGTTCTTGAGGGACTCGTCCATGGCCGCCTTGAGGCGCTTGATCACGAACTTGCCCGTGGCCTCGATGGACTTGAGCGCCACGTTGCCGGTGAACCCGTCCGTCACGATCACGTCGAAGGTGCCGGCCAGAAGGTCGGTGCCCTCGGCGTTGCCCGCGAAGCCGCAGTTGCCCGCCTCGAGCGCCGCGTGGTAGGCGAGCGCCATCTCGGAGCCCTTGGTGTCCTCGGAGCCGTTGCAGAGAAGCCCCACCCTGGGCTCCTCCACGCCCAGGACGGCGCGGGAGTAGGCGCGCCCCATCTGGGCGAACTGCACGATCACCTCGGGCTTGACGTCGGCGTTGGCGCCCATGTCGAGAAAGACCGTGGGCCGGCCGGAGATGCCGGGGAAGGGCAGCGTGAGCGCGGGGCGCTTGATGCCCTTGATGCGGCCCACGCCGAAGGTGGCCGCGGTGAGCACGGCGCCCGTGGACCCGGCGGAGAAGAGGCCGTCGGCCTCGCCCGCGTGCACGGCGGAGGCGGCGCGCACGATGCTCGCGTCCTTCTTCTTGCGCACGGCCTGGGCGGGGTGCTCGGACATGGCGATGACCTCGGTGGTCACGAGCGCGCGGGCGCGGTCGCGCGAGGCGCAGAACGGCTCCACGACCTCGGCCGAGCCCGCGACGAGCACCTCGAGGTCGGCGTCCTTCTCAAGCGCGGCGTCCACGCCCTCCAGAAGGACGGCGGGCTCCTTGTCCGCGCCCATGACGTCAACGCAGATGGTTGTCATGACTCCCCCTTACTTCCCCTTCGTTCAAAAAAGGCCGACCCGCGAGGGGCCGGCCTGGCACGATGAGCTCTGCCCGAGGCTAGTCGGTGACGACGACCTCGCGGTCCTTGTAGAAGCCGCAGTTGGGGCACACGTGGTGCGGCAGCTTGGGGGCGCCGCACTGCGGGCACACGGAGCGAGCCGCGGCCTCGAGCTTGCTGTTGGCGGAGCGACGGCTGTGGGTGGCGCCGCGGCCCTTCTTTTGCTTGGGTACTGCCATGTCAGACTCTCCTGTTCACACATCCGCCCCTGCGCTCGCCACGGAGGCAGGACGTCTCCAGTCATGCGGAAAGAGACTATAGCACGACTGCTCCCCAAGGGGAACGTTGCATCAGCAATTCTTCACTCGGTGGGACCCGGTGGGAGCCCCTCACTCGGTGGGAGCCTGGTCCGAGTCGTCCAGATCCAGCCCGGCAAGCGCGGCGAACGGCGACGACTCCAGCTTCTCCCGCTCGCGCTCCTCCGCGATCTTCTCGGCGTGCCCGCAGTCCCCCTCGTTGAGGTTGGCTCCGCAGACCGGGCAGAGGCCCCGGCAGTCCTCGCGGCAGAGCACCACGAAGGGCGTCTCCATCACGAGCGCCGAGAGCAGCGCGCCGGAGAGGTCGATCGTGCGGTCCGGCGAGACGAGCTCGAAGTCCGCCTCGTCCTCGTCGTCCGAGAGCTCCTCGGGCTCCTCGAAGAGATAGTAGCCGTCCACCTCGGCGTCGATGTCAAAGGCGGCCTCCTCGAGGCAGCGGTCGCAGGTTCCCACCACGCGCGCGCGGAGCATCCCCGTTGCGAGCACGCCCTCGCCCGTGTTGGTGATCGCGAGGTCGTAGTCCGCGCCCGCGGGCAGCGCGAAGTCGTGGTCGCCCAGCTCGTAGCCGGGCTCGTCGAGGTGGCCGACAAACTGCCAGGTGTCGCCCGCGTTGGCCAGGCGGTCGTCAAGCGAGATGATGAGCGGATGCATGGCTGCGGCTACCAGGGCACGTCGTTGGTGGTGTTGCGCGGGCCGGAGTTCTCGTCGAGCGTCTGGCGCACGCGCGTGACGGAGTTGGTGAGGGACTTGAGGTTCTCCTCGAGGTGCGCGAGGACGGTGTCGGCGTACTCCTCCGCGTTGTAGCGGGTGTCGCGCTCGTACTGGTCCGCCTGGTCGCGGATGCCCTCGGCCTGCTGCTGGGCCAGGCGCACGATCTCCTGGTCGCCGGCGAGGATCATGGCCTGCTGCTGGGCATCGGCGATGATGGAGTCGGCCTGCTGCTGGGCGCGGGCGAGGGTCTCCTGCTCCTCCTTGACGATGCGGCGGGCGTCGGAGAACTCCTGCGGGAAGACGCGGCGGATCTCGTCCAGGATCTCGTAGACCTCCTGGCAGTCGACGATCTTCTTCGACCCGCTGTCCATCAGCGGAGACTTGGCCTCGCTGACGATCTGCTCGAGCTCGTCAACCAAGCTCTCGATTTCCTCACCTGGCTGCATTAGTGATCCTTTCGCGTGAATCATCGACGCGCGGCGGCGTCTCGAGGCATCCGTAGCGAGCATCATACCAGATATCCAGCGTGGCGAGAAAACTGCGGCGCTAGCGCCGGAAACCGGTGCCGGGCCGCCCTACTCCCCCACGCCGTAGTGCTCGCGGAGGCGCTCGGCGACGTTCTGGGGCACGAGGATGCCCACGTCGGAGCCCATCGCCGCGATCTCGCGCACGATCGACGAGGACACGTAGCCGTACGTGGGGTTGGACATGACGAAGACGGACTCCAGGTCGGGCGCCATGTGGCTGTTGAGGTCCGCCTGCTGGAGCTCGTACTCGAAGTCGGTCATCGCGCGCAGGCCCTTGACCACGCCGCCCGCGCCCAGCTCGTGGCAGAAGTCGACGAGCAGCCCGGTGAAGGGCAGCACCTCGATGTCGCCTGGCAGCCCCTCGAGCTCAATCGCCTCGCGGATCATGTCCACGCGCTCCCCGAGCGTGAACGCGGTCCCCCGGCCGTTCTTGTTCGCGGAGGCCGCCACGGCCACGGTCACGCGCGGGAAGAGGTGGCGCGTGCGCCGGATGACGTCGAGGTGGCCAAAGGTCACCGGGTCAAAGGTGCCGGGGACGACGACGTGCGTGATGGGGGCGGTGCCGGGGCCGTTCATGGCTGTCTCCCTCCCGGCCGCGCGACGAGAAGGTCGACGGTCGTGATTCCGTGGGTCCTGGACTTTCTGAGCTCGAGGTTGACGGGGCCGGAGGGGGCGGGCTCGATCCCCGCCGCGTCCGCCGCGTGCTCGTACACCACGATCGCGTCGTCGGCGAGCTGCCCGGTCTCGGCGAGCGCGTCCACCAAGGCGGCAACCCGCGCGGCCTCAACCGCATACGGCGGGTCGAGGAACACGATGTCGAAGGGCGCCCCCGGCAGCCCGCGCGCCACCAGGGCAAAGACGTCCCCGCAGAGCACGCTCGCCTCGTCGCGCGCGGCCCCGAGCGAGGCCGCCGTGCGCCGGACCATCCCCGCCACCCGCCGGTCGCGCTCGACGAAGGTGGCGCGTCGCGCTCCTCGCGAGAGCAGCTCGAGCCCCATGGCGCCGGAGCCCGCGAAGGCGTCCAGCACGGAGAGCCCGGTGAGGTCGAGACCGGCCGCCGAGAGGATCATGGAGGCCATGGACTCCCGCGCCCGGTCAGAGGTGGGCCGGGTCGTCCCGCGGCCCTCGGGGGCCTCGATCGCCCGCCCCCGCCATCTTCCTCCGACAATCCTCATGCCCCCTCCATCTCCGCGAAGTAGGCGCCAAAGCGGTCGGCCGCCTCGAGGGCCATCGCCCGGTGCGCGGGCGCCCGCAGCCTCGGGTCCTCCGCCGCCAGCTCCCGTGCGTCCTCGTGCGCAGCCTCCACGAGGTCGGCGTCCGCGTCGAGGTCGGAGATCCTCAGCGTGACGCCGCCGCTCTGGCGGTACCCCAGGACTTCGCCCTCGTGACGAAGACGCAGGTCGAGCTCGGCGAGCTCGGAGCCGTCCGAGGTGGCCTCGAGCGCGGCGAGCCGCCTGCGCGCGCGGCTGTCGGGCCCCGCGGCGCAGCTCAGATACACCGTGCCCGCAACGTCCCCGCGGCCCACGCGACCGCGCAGCTGGTGCAGGGTGGCCAGGCCAAAGCGGTCCGCGTCGAGCACCACCATCACGGTGGCGTTGGGCACGTCCACGCCCACCTCAACCACCGTGGTGGCAACGAGCACCTGGGTCGCCCCCTCGCGAAAGCGGTCCATGGCCAGGTCCTTCTCGGCGGGGGCCATGCGACCCGTGAGGATGTCGCAGGAGACGCCCGGCAGCACCTGGCGCCTCAGCTCCTCGAGCGTGGCCACGGCCGAGCGCGGGCGGGCCGCCGTGGAACGCAGGGCCTCGGGCACGTCGTCCAGCCCGGACCCGTCGTCGCCCTCGTCCACGAGGGGGCAGATGACGTAGGCCTGGTGGCCGGCCGCCACGGCGTCGCGCACGGCGCCCCAGGCGAGGTCGAGGTTCTCGGGCGGCACCACCTTGGTCGTGATCCCGGCCCCGGCGCGCGGCCAGCGGCGGATGCGCGAGAGGTCAACGTCGCCGTAGATGGAGAGGGCGAGCGTCCGCGGGATGGGCGTGGCCGTCATGGCCAGAAGGTCGGCCCCCGGGCCCTTGCGCCTGAGCGCCGCGCGCTGGTCCACGCCAAAGCGGTGCTGCTCGTCGATGACCACGAGGCTGAGCTCGGGGAACTCGAGCCCCTCGGAGAGCAGTGCCGTGGTGCCAAAGACCACGCAGAGCTCGCCGCGCCCGGCCGCGAGCTCCGTTGCGGCGCGCTCGTCGTCGGGGGTGGAGCCGGTGAGAAGCGCCCAGCTCACGTTGGCCGCGTCGAGCACGGGCCCGAGCTTCTCGGCGTACTGTCGGGCCAGCACCGAGGTGGGGGCCATCACGGCCGCCTGCGTGCCCGTGTCCGCCACGGCGGCCAGGGCCACGGCGGCCACGGCGGTCTTGCCCGTGCCCACGTCGCCCAGCAGCAGCCGGTTCATCACGCGCGGGGCAGCCATGTCGGCGAGGATTTCGTCCGCGGCGGTGCGCTGTTCGTCGGTGAGCGAGAAGGGCAGCGCATCGAGAAGCGCCGCCACGTGCGGGCCGTCCGCCACGTGGCACACGGGGTCGGCGTGGTCGAGCTCCATGCTCCTCCTGGTGAGAAGCGCGAGCTGCAGGCAGAGAAGCTCGTCGTAGGCGAGGCGCCGCCGGGCGCGCTCGGCCGCCGCGAGCGACGGCGGGAAGTGCACGTCTCGCAGGGCGCGCGCGAGCGGCATGAGCCCGTGGCGGGCGCAGAGCCCCGCCGGGAGCCAGTCGCAGACGTCACCCACGTCGGAGAGGGCGGCCGAGACGATGCGTCGCATCCAAGGGGCCGAGACGCCCTCCCCCACCGGGTGCACAGGGAGCACGCGGGCGTAGGACGCGCCGGAGCCTCCCGAGGTCAGGACCTCGTGGAAGGGAGCCCTCATCTGCCTGAAGCCGTAGGCGAAGGTGACCTTGCCGGAGAGCGCCACCACGTCGCCCTGCTTGACCTGCTCGGCGATCCACGGCTGGCGGAAGAACGTGGCCACGAGCACGCCCGTCTCGTCCAGGACGGTGACCTCGACGATCTGCATGCGGGGCCGCGGCCGCTTGAGCTTCACCCGGTCCACGGCGCCCACCACCGTGGCCTCCGCGCCCACGTCCGCGAGGCCGATTTTGGTCACGCGCGTGAAGTCCAGGTAGCGGCTGGGAACGTGCAGGAGGAGGTCGCGCACGCGCGAGAGGCCGAGCCGCTCGAGCGCCTCCTGCCGCGCGTCCGAGACGTAGCGCAGGCGCGAGACGGAGTCCGAGAGCGCGCAGGTGCGCCGCACCCGCTCCGCCGCCGTAGGTATGGCGAGACCCGCGCCCACGAGCCCGAGGGGCCTACTCGATCGAGAAGACCACGGGGTAGAGGGGCTGCTCGCCGCGGTGCGGGTCCACCTCGAGGTCGGGATGGGCCTCCTCGATGGCCGAGACCAGGGCCTCGAAGTCCTCGTCGGAGAGGTCCTCGCCCGCGAGGATGGTGAGCGAGTCGCCCTCCTCCTCGTCCTGCATCCTGGCCACGAGGTCGAGCGTCACCTGCTCCACGGAGGAGCCCACGACGTCGATGGCGTCGTCCTGGATGCCCATGACGTCGCCGGCGTGGATGGGCGAGCCGTCGGCCGCCTGGGAGTCGCGCACGGCCGTGGTGACCTCGCCGCCGCGGACGGCGGAGATGGCCTCGGTCATGGCCTCCACGTTCTCCTCGAGGGTGGCGTCCAAGTCCGCGCAGAACATGGCCGAGAAGCCCTGGAGCACGGTCTTGGTGGGCACCACCGCGACCTTGGAGCCCTCGCAGGCGCTGGCCGCCGCCTCGGCCGCCATGCGGATGTTGCCGTTGTCGGGCAGCACGATGACGGAGTCGGCGTTGACCTGCTCCACGGCGGAGAGGATGTCCGCGGTGGACGGGTTCATGGTCTGGCCGCCGCGGACCACCACGTCCACGCCGAGGGAGAGCAGGATCTCCTCCTGGCCGGAGCCGGCGGCCACGGCCACGAAGCCGAGGTCCTTGCGCG
>CAZCTE010000020.1:10903-12556 GCA_964501395.1 uncultured Atopobium sp. | reverse complement strand
CGCGGGGCAAGGGCGAGGTCGTGGTGTGCACCGTGCGCGGGGACATCCACGACATTGGCAAGAACATCGTGCGCATGCTGCTCGAGAACTACGGCTTTGACGTGATCGACCTCGGGCGCGACGTGGACCCCGAGCTCGTGGTGCGCACCGTCGAGGAGCGGCACGTGCGCCTGGTGGGCCTCTCGGCGCTCATGACCACCACCGTCCCCGCCATGGCCGAGACGATTCAGCTGCTGCGCGAGCGCGCCCCCTGGTGCAAGGTGGTGGTGGGCGGCGCCGTGCTCACGCCCGAGTACGCCCGGATGGTGGGGGCCGACTACTACGCCAAGGACGCCACCGAGACCGCCCGGATCGCCGGCGAGGTGCTCGGCTAGGGCGCTATACTGGGCGGGTTCCCGGACAACGGAGGTCGCGTGGGAAGGCGTCCCCAGAAGCAGAGGAGAAGGCAGGCGGGCTCGGCACGGGCGGGGTCGACGTGTGCCGGCCAGACTCGCGTTGGCCAGGCAGCTCTGCCCGCGCTCTCCACGCTCACGGAGCTCCCGACGTACGACGAGCTCTCGCCGAGCGAGCGCCAGCGTGACGCGTACCGTGCGGCCTGCGAGCGCGCCGTTGACGCGGGCGCCCGCGCCGAGGAGCTCGTCCTCGGCTGCGTCGTCCGTCTCGACCGGGGCTTTCCCGCCGTGCTCTGCGAGGACGACGCCTTCCGCGCCGAGTTCTCCGCCCGCCTCACCAAGGGCGGGCTCGCGGGCAGGGCCGAGGCGCGCGCGGCCGTGGGCGACTGGGTGTGCGCCCGCCGCCCCCACGGGCACGACATGGGCCTCATCGAGGAGATTCTCCCGCGCGAGAGCGACATCGCCCGCTGGCGCGGGGGGGCGCGCGGCGAGCGCCAGACCCTCGCGGCCAACGTGGACGTGGTGCTCGTGGTGCAGCAGCTCGGCGAGCGGCCGGTCTCCTGCGAGCGCATGGCCCGCTCGGCCGTGATCGCGCGGGACTGCGGGGCGCGCGTGGCCGTGGTGCTCACCAAGGCGGACCGCGCCGCGGATGACGTCCTCGCGCGCGACGTGGCCTCCGTCCGCGAGGTCCTGGGGGAGGGCTGCCCCCTCGCGCTCACGTCGTCGGCCGCCACCGGCGCGGAGGAGCGTCGCGTGCGGTCCTGCGCCGCGCGGCTCGGCGTGCCGTGGGGGACCGAGGCGGTCCGCGGGCTCGTGCCGCCGGGCGTGGTGGCCATCGTGCTGGGGGAGTCCGGCGCGGGCAAGTCCACGCTGCTCAACGCCCTTCTCGGCCGGGACGCCCTGGAGACCGGCGAGGTGCGGGCCTCGGATGACGCGGGCCGTCACACCACGGTCGCGCGGCGCATGGTCTCGCTGCCGGGCGCCGGCGTGGTGGTGGACGAGCCGGGCCTGCGGTCGCTGCCCATCGTGGGCCACGAGCGGGGGCTCGCAAAGGTGTTCCCCGACATCGCGGAGGCCGCGCGGGGCTGCCGTTTCAGGGACTGCACCCACACGCACGAGCCGGGCTGCGCGGTGCGCCTGGGCCGCGAGCGGGGGGACTTCTCCCAGGAGCGGCTCGCCTGCTACGTGGCGCTGGCCAACGAGATGCGCGAGAGCGCGGCGCAGCTCGATCCCGACGTGGTGCTGTAGCGGCAACCCTAGG
>CAZCTE010000020.1:5071-10803 GCA_964501395.1 uncultured Atopobium sp. | reverse complement strand
GCATTTTCGGCGTTTTCCCAGTTGGCGCGAAAAATTGGCAGACGTATGCGGTTGCAAACGCCGCGGGCTGCGTATGCGGCTGAAAAACGCCATGGGCTGCGTGCCGCCCGCGACGACGGCGTGGCCGCCCCTCTGTGAAGACCCTGTGTCGCCGCCGCGGGCCCTCCCAAAATAATTCCGATGGCGGGCGAGGCGCCCATCTGGCCACTTGGGCCTCCGTGCAAGCGGGCGGTAAGCCCCGTGTGCGCTCCGTGGCGAGAAATATGGCTCTGACCTCGGATTCGTTGATGAGCGCGGAGACAATGTCCCTCACGGAAGGCGCCGCCCGCGGGCGGCCGGCACGAGAGGGGGTCCTGCCCATGACGCGTCGCGTGAGGCTGGTGGTGGCGGGCGCCTGCGCCCTGGTCGCGGCGCTGCTCTGCGTGGCCTACGGGCAGAGTGTCCGCGCGGAGGCCGAGCAGGTGCGCGCGGAGGCGCTCGAGCGCTACGGCGGCGAGGTGGTGACTCTCGTCGTGGCCTCAGAGGGGCTCGAGGTCGGCGACGTCGTGGACCGGCTCAACGTGACCGAGCAGGACTGGCTCGCCGACCTCGTCCCCGAGGACGCCATCCTCTCCTTGGACGATGTCCTGGGGGCCGAGATCACCGTTCCCGCCGCGGCTGGCGCCCCGCTCACCTCGCTCAACTTTCGGGACGACGAGGACGCCGTCGAGGTCCCGTCCGGCTGCGTGGCCGTCACGGTGAGCGTGACGACGAACCTGGGGCTGCCCTCAGCCACGACCGCGGGCACGCGGCTTGCGGCCTACGAGGTCGACGACTCCGGGGTGAGCCTCATCTCCGACGACCTGCTCGTGCTGCGGTCCACGGCGGACCAGACGAGCGTGGGATCGCGCGGGGAGGTGACCCTCGCCGTGGCCGCCGAGGACGTGGCGAGCGTCCTTGCCGCGAGCGCCGAGGGGAGCCTTCGCCTGGCCCTCCCGGCCGATGACATCGAGGACCTGTCCCTGGGCACAGAGTCGGCGCCCACGCGGGTGGACCCCGTTGTCACCGAGGACGGCGAGGAGGACGCCGAGAACGACGAGGAGGACGCCGATGGGGGCGAGGGGGAGGTCGACGAGGCATGAGCGACTGGCTGGCAGTCTGTGACGAGAGGGACCGTCGGGTCGTGGGCGCGCTCGTGCGCTCGCTTGATCCCGCGGGGTCCGTGGAGCGCGCCGTGGCGGCGGACATCGCGCGGCGCACGGTGCTCGAGTCCGCACCGGGGGAGCTCGGCGTCGTGGTGGGCCCGCTCGCGGGCGGCGTCTCGGAGGTGAACCTCGCCGCGGCACTGGCGCGGGACGGCAACGCCCGCTGCGTGGTGCTCGCGGGGCATGGCGTGTCTGGCTCGCTGCGGTCGCGTGCGGCCCGGGCGGGCGTGGACCGCGTGGTGGATCTTGATGACGTGGCGGGTGTCGGGGGTGCGTCAGATGCCGGGGGCGCGGCGAACCCTGCGCCCGTCGGAGAGGCGGCGCGCAGGGAGACGCCCCGCGCGGAGGAGCCCACGGCGCGCCGCACCGGGGGTCGGCATCTCGCCGGCCAGCCGGCAGACAAGCCACGTGACCGGGCGGCCGGACAGGCGATTGGCCAGCCGCCCGGCAGCCAGACCGGCCAGCCGCGGCGGGAGACCCCGGCGCCCCTGGGTGACGTCTCGGACCGGGCGCCCGTCGTGGTCTTCTGCTCCGGGCGCGGCGGCGTGGGGAAGACCTCCGTGGTGGCCGTGGCGGCCGCATGCGCGGCCTCGTGGGGGATGCGCGTGTGCGCGCTTGACCTCGACCTTTCGTGCGGGAACCTCTACGGCTGCTTTGGCCTGGGCGCGTGCGCGGACCTCACGCGGATCGTATGCCCCCGGGACGGGGCGGTCGGCGCCGGGGCGCCCGGAGCCAGCGCGCCCGGTTCTGCGCCGAACACCGTCGCGCCCGGCCTCCGCGAGCGGTCGGGCGACGCTGCTGAGCCCGTCCGGGTGCTGGGGCCCTGCGAGCTCCCCGAGACGGCGGAGCTCGTGGCCCCTCACGTGGGCGAGCTGATCTCGGGGCTCGCCCGGGAGTTCGACCTCGTCCTGGTGGACACCTCGGCCGCCCTCACGGACGCCGTGGCCCAGGCGGTGCAGCTCGCGGACCGGCTCGTGCTCGTCTGCGACGACCGGCCGGGCGCCACGTCCTCGCTCGCCCGCACGAGCGGGCTTGCCGTGCGACTGGGGGTCGCTCGGACGAGGATGGTACGGCTTGAGAACCGGGTGAGCCCCAGGGCGCGCCGCGAGGAGGCGCGCCGGGCGGCGGGCGAGGGCCTCGAGGCCGCGGCGCGCCAGCGCGTCCTCGACGGGGGAGCCGAGGTCCGCGACCTCCTCGGTGCGGGACGGGCGGCCGAGCTCGTGGACTCGGGATCTCCCTTCGCGGAGTCCACGGCTGCCCTCATGGCGCGGCTCCTCTCCGAGCTGGGGAGGCTCCCGGAGCACGAGGGTGCCGTGCGGGCCCTCGCCGACGCGGAGCCGCGCCGGCGGCCGCTCTTCGGCTTTGGAAGGGTGGCGAGCTAGTATGTCCGTTCTCGAGCGCGTGAGGGAGGTCGACGCGCGGGAGGGCGCCGAGCGCGAGGGCGGCGCGGACCTGCGCGAGGCGAGGGAGCAGCTCAAGGCGGCCCTCGTGGAGCGCCTGGGGCTCCCCATCATCGCGGGGATGCTCTCCGGGAAGGAGGCGTCCCGCGCGAGGTCGGAGCTGGGGGTGGCCCTCGAGGCGATTCTCAACGCCCGGGGCTTCGAGTCCGTCTCGCCCGCCGACCGCGAGGCGCTCGTGCGCCAGGTGCTCGACGAGGTCTGCGGGCTCGGGCCCATCCAGCCCCTGCTCGAGGACGATGAGATAACCGAGGTCATGATCAACGGCTGCCAGGCGCTCTTCTACGAGAAGGACGGGGAGATCCACGCCGCGGACACGGTCTTTGAGTCCCCCGAGCAGATCATGATCGTGATGGACCGCATCCTGGCCCCGCTGGGGCGCAGGCTCGACCGCTCGAGCCCCATCGTGAGCGCGCGCCTCCCCAACGGGGACCGCGTGAACGCCGTGGCCGCGCCCATCGCGCTCGACGGGCCGGCGGTCACCATCCGCAAGTTCTCGGACAGCGTCCGCACCCTCGGGAGGCTCGTGGAGCTCGGGTCGCTCCCGGCGTGGTACGCGCGCCTGCTCTCCTGGGCGGTTCGCGCGCGGCGCTCCATGGCGGTGGCGGGCGGCACGGGGTCAGGCAAGACCACGCTGCTCAACGCGCTCTCCTGCGAGATTCCGCTCGGCGAGAGGATCGTCACCATAGAGGACTCGGCCGAGCTCCGCTTTGACGCGCACCCAAACGTCGTGCGGCTCGAGGCGCGCGGGACCTCGATCGAGGGCTCCGGCGAGATCACGATCCGCGACCTCGTGAAGAACGCGCTGCGCATGCGGCCGGACCGCATCGTCGTGGGCGAGGTCCGCGGCGAGGAGGCGGTGGACATGCTCAACGCGCTCAACACGGGGCATGACGGCTCGCTCACCACCCTGCACGCGGGCAGCGCAGAGGAGGCGGTCCTGCGCCTCATCCTCATGGCGCGCTTTGGCATGGACCTCCCCACGGAGCTCATCGAGGAGCAGATAGCAACGGCGGTCAACCTCATCGTGGTGACGCGCCGCCTAGCGAGCGGCAGGCGGGTGGTGGCCTCCATGACGGAGGTCTCCCGCGCCGAGGACGGCTCGGCCAGGCTGGAGGAGCGCGTCGCCTTCGACCGGGGCACAAACTCCTGGCGGCTTCTCGAGGAGCCTGCGTTCGTGGAGCGGGCCGTCGCGGACGGCATCCTCCCGCGGGAGGAGGTGCGGGAATGGAGGGCGTCCTTCTTGCGCTAGGAGTTGGGGGACTCGCTGGGGCGGCCTCCCTCGTGCTCACCGGGACGGCGCCCGCGCGGCCGCCCGGGCTGGTCGTGCGCGCGGTCGCGCGGCGCATACTGGGCGCCCTGAGGGCGCTCGGGCGCACGCGCCCCGTGGGGTGGGTGCTCGCCACGGGGCCGGGCGGCAGGCTGGCGGCGGAGGTCGCGGCCTCGCCCGCGGCGTCAACCCTGGGAATCGGGCCGGCTGAGGCGGCGGCCGCGGGCGTGTGCTGCGTCGCGCTCGCGGGGCTTCTCGGCGGCGCGCTTCTCGCGTCCCCGCTCGCGGGGCTCGTCTGCGCCGTCGGGCTCGTGGTGCTGGCGGTCGCGCGCGACGCGGCGAGGGGCAAGAAGCTCAGGCAGGAGCTCCTGGGCGGGATGCCCGGGGTGTACCGGACCCTCTCGGTTGCCATGGCCTCCGGGCAGACGCTCGCCCAGGCGGTCGAGTACGTGGGCTCGCACGAGCGGGGCCCGGCCGCCGCGGCCTTCTCGCGGATGTCCCTGCGCCTCAGGTGCGGCGTGGGGACCGAGGAGGCGGTGAGGCTCCTCGCCGAGGAGCTCGACGTGCCCGGCGCTGAGCTTCTCGCCACCGCGCTCGTGATCTCCCACAGGACGGGGAGCCCCTTGCGCGACCTCCTGCTGCGCTCGGCGCGGCTGGCGGAGCGCCAGGGCGAGTTCGAGCGCATGCTCACGGTCAAGACGGCTCAGGTGAGGCTCTCCGTGCGGATTGTGTGTCTGCTCCCCGTGGCCATGCTCGCGGTCCTTGCGCTCATCTCCCCGGACTTCCAGGAGGGGCTCCTCACCCCGGCCGGGATGGGCTGCGTGGCCGTGGCGCTCCTGCTCGACGGCGTGGCGCTGCTCATCATCCGAAAGATCATGCGAGGGGTGATGTGAGATGGACGCCGCCTTCGTCGCCCTTGTGGCGGCCGTCACCCTCCTTGCCCTCGCGTGCGCGTTCCTGCTCTCAGGCGAGCGCTGGAGGCCCGGCGGGTCGGCGGCGCAACCCGCCCTCGGCCGGGCGCGCGAGGCGCTCCTCTCCCTGGGGTTCGTGCGACGCGCGCGGGAGGATGAGAGGAGGGACCGGCGGCGTGCGGAGTGCCTCTCCGAGCTGCCCGTCATGCTCGACGTGGTGACGCTGGGGCTCTCCGCGGGGCTCTCGTTCGACTCGTCGCTCGAGCTCTACTGCGAGCGCTCAGCAAGCGAGCTCGCCCGCTCCCTCTCCGAGGCCATGCTCGGCTGGCGGATTGGGGCGTGCGAGCGGGAGGAGGCGCTCATGCGGGTGGCGGAGGCAACCGGGGTCTCGGCGCTCGGGAGGTTTGCCGCGGTGGTCTCCGAGGCCCTCGCGTTTGGGACGCCGCTCGCGGAGACGCTGGAGCAGCAGGCGCAGCTCATCCGGGAGGAGCAGCGCGCGCAGGTTGAGGAGGAGATCGAGAAGGTGCCGGTGAAGATGCTCGTCCCGCTGGGGACGCTCATCGTCCCGGCGATGTTTCTCGCGATACTGGGCCCCCTTCTGGGGTCCGCGCTGGTGGTGGGGTAGGGACAGGGCCGAGGCCCGTGACGGAGAGGAGAGGCGCATGACGGGAAAGAGCGGTGCGGGAGGGCTGGCGCGCGTGGCGAGGGGCCTGGCGCGGGACGAGTCGGGGCAGGGCACCACGGAGTACGCGATCCTCGTGGGCGTGCTGGTGGTCATAGCCATCGTCGCGATCGTCGCCTTCAGGGACAAGGTCAGCGAGCTGTGGGACGCCATCGCGAGCGGCATCAACTCGCTGTGAGGTCCCGCCGGGCGGCGGCAGCGGCCGCGGTCGTGGCCGCCGCCCTCCTC
>CAZCTE010000020.1:0-4971 GCA_964501395.1 uncultured Atopobium sp. | reverse complement strand
CTGACGGGCGAGGGGTCGGACGTTGAGACAGAGACGGAGGCGCAGGGCGTCTCCGCGGCGGACCCTGAGTCGCCGGACGCCTCGGAGGCCGAGGAGGTCGCCGAGGAGCTCCTTGGCGAGGTCTCGGACGAGCTCATCGCTGAGGTTCCCGAGGAGGCCGAGGACGCGCTCAGGTCCGCCGAGACGAGCGTCTACGAGAGCGAGCTCACGCTCGTGGAGGAGGGTGCGGCCGTGCTCGAGGCGTACCGCGCCCGGGGCGACTGCGTCCTTGCGAGCGCGGGCTACCTGGACCTCACGGGAGGCACGTGGGGCTGCGTGACGCAGGGGGAGGGATGGGTCGAGATATGCATCGTTCAGGAGGACGCAGGGGGCGACGGGTGCTCCGTCGTCGTGCTGCACATGGACGTCGAGGACGTGGCAGACGCCGTGGGCGGGGACGGCTGACGCGCAAGCGCGGGGACGAGTTTGGCCAGGGCACCCTGGAGTACCTGCTCACGCTCATGGCGTTCGTGGCCATGGTGGCGGCCCTTGGCGCCCTGTGGCATGCGGCGAGGGACGGCGAGCTGCTCGACCTGGCCGTGGAGGTGGCGTCGCACGGGGCCGGCAGGGACGGCCTCACGCTGCTCCAGGACGCGGTGGAGTTCTGATGGGCGCCCCGACGGTGGACGGCCGCTCCGGGCAGGCCACGGTGGAGGCGGCGCTGCTCGTGCCCGTTGTCCTCACGCTCGTGGCGCTGCTCGTGCAGCCGGCCTGCGCGCTCTACACGAGGTCCGTCATGGCGGCAACGGCGGCGGAGGTGGCGCGCCTGGTGGCCACGGCACGGGGCACAAACGAGGACGTGCGCGACTACGCGCTCAGGCGCCTCGCCGCCGTGCCCGACGTCTCGGTCTTCCACGAGGGCGGCTCGGACGCCTGGGAGATAGAGACGGAGGGCCCGGGGGAGGACGGCCTCGTGACGGTGCGCGTGGAGGGAAAGGTGAAGCCGCTTCCGCTTCTGGGGGCGCTCGTCTCGGCGCTCGGCCCCTCGGAGGACGGGTGCGTGACGCTGAGCGCGGAGGCCACGCTCGAGTCGAGGTCGGAATGGGTGGAGGGGAGCTATGAGGAGTGGATCGAGATATGGGGGTGAGCGGGGCGCTCCTGCGCTCGCGCTCTTCAGGGACGACGAGGGCGGCTTCACCACCGTGGCGGTGGCGGTCTCGCTGCTCCTGAGCCTGACGCTGGTCTTCGGCTCGGCGAGCGCCCTGTGGGTGGGCGCCAAGTCCTCCGAGGTGCAGCGCGTGGCGGACGCGAGCGCCATGGCGGGGCAGAACGCCGTGGCGGCCTTCTCGACGGTGGTGCAGGTGCTCGACGCGTGCTCGCTGAGCATGGGCCTCACCGGGCTCGTCGTCCTTGGCGCGGGGCTCGTGGTCTCGTGCGTGCCGGGGCTCTCGGCAATGGGCGCGCAGGTCACGCAGGCGGGGAGCAGTATCCTCGAGGCCCGGAGGAGCTTCGTGAGCAGCGCGAGCGAGGGGCTCGAGACGCTCGAGGATGCGCTCCCCCTCTTGGTGGTGGCCAACTCCGCGTCCTGCGTGGCCGCCAACTCCCAGGGCGGCGTCTCGTACACGGGCTGCGCCCTGCCGCTCCCCGCGGAGTCCGAGTCGGACTACTCGGCCCTCAAGGTCGACGTCGACGAGGACGAGCTCGAGGACCTCTCCGAGAAGATGCAAGAGGCCTCGGACGACCAGGCCGAGGCCCAGGCCCGCGCGGACGAGGCCGCCGAGCGCGGCTGGCGGGCGGACTGCGTGGCCTCGCCCCGCTGCCTGCGGGAGCGCGCCTCCACGCTCGCGGGCCTCTCGGACTCGGAGAACCCTGACTACGCCACGGTGGACGACTGGACCTTCGCCGCCCCGCTTCTCAGGGCGAGGAACTACTACGCGGCCCGTCTCGCCTCCGCCACCGTCGAGGGCTCAACGGGCGAGGAGATCACGGACTCGGCGTGCAGGCGGGCCTTCTACGAGTACGCGCTCAGGCAGGTTGAGGCGGGCTCCTACGTGGAGAACGAGGACGGGAGCGTGAGCATCGATTTGCCGAGCCTGCCCCGCAACGCCTCCCAGACGCGCGAGACCGAGCTCTACACGGACTCGATGTGGCCCTGCACCATAGAGGCCGGCACGCGCACGCTGCACTCCTCGCTCCTCTGCCCGGGCGCCACGGGGGAGGAGTCGGGCACCGCGTCGCTCTCCGAGCTCGAGGCAGGTGGGCTCTCATCCTGCGACGAGTGCCACATGGACATCACGGACATGGGCCGGGTGGCCTCGGCGTCCACCTCGATAGACAACGGCTTCGAGTACTACTGGCGCGAGATCGTGGAGGCCGCCGAGGAGTACGAGGCCGCCATGCAGGACGTGGCGGAGGCGCAGAGCCGTGCCAAGGAGCTCGCGGAGGAGGGCACGGAGGCCTTCGAGGAGGCGCTGGAGGCCCTCACCGTGGCACGCCCAACGATCCGCCCGGCAGGCGCGTGGGGCTGCGTCGCCGTCGTGGCCAGGGGCGAGTCGACCGCCGTTCCCGCCGAGCTCACGAGCGCGTTTCTCTCATCAGCGGAGCTCCCCGAGGGGGCGGCGGTGTCCGCGGCGGTCCTCGCCCCGGACGACTCCACGTCAGAGAACAACGTGCTCTCGAGCTTCTTCGACTCCCTCGACGCGAGCGGCTCTGCCCTGGGCGGCACCCTTGACGGCGTCATGGAGCTCTGGGGGAGTCTGCTCGTGGGCTACGGGTCGGCGTACGAGAGCATCTCCGAGGCCGGGGGCGAGTTTCTCGACGGGCTTGACGGCGTCCTCGGCGGGACGGTGGGCTCCTGGCTCAAGACCCAGCTCAAGCAGGTCCTGAGCAACGCCGGGCTCGAGCCCGTGGACATGAGGCTGAGAAAGCCCGTGCTCACCAACACCCAGGACGTGCTCGACCAGAGCGGGCTCGAGCAGCTCTCCACGGTGAGGTCCCTCCTGCGGGCGCTCCCGGCCTCGGGCACCTCTGCGGAGGACTTTGCGCGCTCCCTGGGCTACCAGCTCGTGGAGGGGCTTGGCGACGAGCTCACGGTGGCCGAGCTCACCATCCCCGGCACGGACGTCTCCCTGCCGCTCACCATAGACCTCACGGCCCTGGGGGAGGGGTCATGAGCGCCAGGGGGAGGGCAGGCGTGGCGGCGACCAAGAGGAGCCGCGCGCGGGTGGCGCCCGCGGGGACGGCCGTCACGAGGACTGTCGCCGCGCGCAGGGCGTCCGCGAGAACGGCCCTTGCGGGCGACCGCTCGGGCCAGATGGTGGTGGAGCTTGCCGTCATGGTGCCGGTGGTGCTCGTGGTCGCGCTCATCGTGCTCAACCTCATGGGCTACCTCGAGGCCTGCGCCGCCTTTGACCAGGCTGCGCTGGACGCCGTCATCGCCCACGGGGTGGCCCCTACGGGGGAGCAGTCGCTGGTGACGGCCGTCGAGGAGGTCGAGGCCGCCCTCGTCGAGGGCCTCGGCCGGGAGGACACCTGCGAGGTCGAGGTGAGCGCCGAGGACGTCTCTGAGGGCGCCTCCGGGTCGTTTGCCATATCGCCCCTGCTCACGCGCTACACCTGCACGCTCTACTACTACCCCTGGCCCCGGTTGCTCCGCATGCCGGGAATAACCCTCGAGGCGCCGGTCTCCCTGCGCCACGAGCGGCAGCTGGTGGTGGACCGGTATCGGTCCGGGGTGGTGATCTGAGATGGCCCTGGCGCGGCTCTGCCCGGACGAGCGGCCCGGCGTCACCTTCGAGCTCGTGGTCCTCTCGAGCTGGCTCGAGCGGCTCCGCGGCCTTCTCGGCACGGGGCGAGACGCCCCGCCGGTCCTTCTCGCGCGATGCGGCTCGGTCCACACGTTTGGCATGGGCTACCCCATAGACCTTGCGTTCATAGGCGAGCGTGGGGAGGTGCTCAGGGTGCGTCGGTCGGTGGGGCCGGGCCGGCTCTGCTCGTGCGCGGGGGCCGAGTGCGTGGCGGAGCGGCCCGCGAGCGAGGGGGAGTGGCTTGTCGAGGGGGAGCACATGTGGATCGCCTCCGTCAGCGCGGACGCTGCGGGGGCCTGAGAGGGAGGTATGCGACATGGAGATGACGGTCGAGCGGACCCGCGCGCGGTACGCGACCAAGTTGTGCCCGCGCTGCGGGGCACGGCTCTACGAGGACATGGACGTCTGCTATGACTGCCTGTACGACTTCACGCGCGGGGGCTCGGCCGACGTGTCTGGCGCTACTGCGGTTGGCGCCGCCGACTCGTCCTCCTTTTTCGACGCAGCCCGCACCGCCAGCGACACACGCGGCGGCTCCGACGTTCCCGTGATCCCCTACGCGAGCGTTGTGGTCCCGGCGCCGGCCGCGACAGGCGTCGGGTCCGAGAAGGACCCGTCTCGCCCGGTTCGCGATACGCCCTCCGACTTGGGTGACACCCAGAGCCTGGCGTTGCCGCCCGAGGCCCTGCAGCGCGTGGGGGAGGAGGTGGGCATGCTGTTGCGAACGTCCACGCTCGATGCTTGGGTGCCCGTCTCACCCGGGGAGGGGTGCACGCTCGGGCGGGATCCTGCGAACGATATCGTGCTGCACGCCCCTACGGTCTCGCGCTGGCACCTCCGCCTCATGCCCACGCCCGACGGCATGCAGGTGACCGACCTCGGATCGACCAACCCCGCCACGTATCGCGGCGAGGAGGTGCGCGAGAGCGTCATCGTCCCCTACGGAGACTCAGTCGAGCTCTGCGGCTGCGTCCTCACGATGACGGGCCCGGAGCCCACGCTGCGGTAGCGACGGGCGGTGCAAGCCGCCGCAAGCTCGGTAAGCCCCCAGCAAGCCCCGCCTTGCTGCGAAGAACTCAAAATAGTCTTTGACATGGGCGGCGAGTTTGCTATAGTAATTCCCGCACCAAATGGCTGGGTAGCTCAGTTGGTAGAGCAGGGGACTGAAAATCCCCGTGTCAGGGGT
>CAZCTE010000019.1:11675-12768 GCA_964501395.1 uncultured Atopobium sp. | reverse complement strand
GGTCCTCGGTGGTGTTGATGTGCTCGCCCGCGTACATGGCGTCGCGGCGCTCCTCCAGCCCAACGGCGCGCGCGAGATCGCAGAGAAGCCCCAGGGTCGTGTCGTCCACGAGGTTCTTGGAGAGGTCGAAGCGCAGGTCATCCATGTCAAAGGACAGCCTGCTCACGCGATCCGGGTCGTTTGCGAAGGCGTCCTTGAGGTGAAAGCCGCCTGCGACGAGCTCGTCATGATGGGCCTGGAGCGCGGCCCACTCGGGCGTTGCGGTTGCGTCTACGGGTGCCTTGATATCGGACATGGGATCTCCTTCCCGAGCTGCGGCAGTACGTTTTAGGATACCGCGCGGCGGCGGCGCGGCCCCTCTGAGACCGGCAATTACCTAGAACGGCTCACCCAGCGGCGGGATCTTCTTGAGGCGCGCCCACATGACCTGCTTCTCGTGGGGGTCCGCGAGAGCCCGCTCAAAGCCGCCGAGGTTGAGGACGCGCATCCCGCAGACGTGCGCGACCATGCCGGGGGCGAGCAGGGCCTCCTCGAGGGAGTCGATCTCGGCAAGGTCGTCCGCATAGGCCTCACGGAGAAGGTCGGCCGCCGCCTCGTCGCAGCACACGAGTGTTGCGGGGTCGAGCGCGCAGACGGCCTCGCGCATGAGGCCGGCGTCGAGCGGCTGGCCCGCGGCATCCACGGCAAGCAGCCACTCCCAGTCCTCGGGGGCGTAGCCCAGCCGCTCGAGCGAGGCTCTGAGCGCCGTGCCGTCGGCGCCCGCGAGCGGCTGGCCGCCGGTTTTCTCGGCGTCGTTAAGCTCTCCCTTGACGAGAAGGACGGCCGAGAACGCATTGCCCCCCATGCGGACGCCCCGCGCCGCCAGGGAATCCGTCTCGGCGGCCGTCTTGTCCACGCACGCGCGCCTACGCGCGTCCCGCTCCGATGCCATGTGTGGCCTCCCTAGGTCTGTGTGCGCCGTACGGGCACGTGTGGTTGCGCCGTGTGCCCGTTCCGTGCCCTTGCGGCGTTCGCCCTGCGCTGTGCGTCTACCTTACACGCCGGAGAGCCCTTCCGCTGGCAAATACCCAGCTCTCTTGTCTGCCGTCCGGAA
>CAZCTE010000019.1:0-11575 GCA_964501395.1 uncultured Atopobium sp. | reverse complement strand
CTACCCCAGCGTGATGATCTTCGCCTCCACGACCCGGCCCTCCTCGCAGAGGATGCGCCCCATGGACGGGCGCGAGCGGCGCGGATGGGTGGGGCTGCCGGGGTTCATGACGAGCGTCCCGGTCCACTCGTCGCGCTCGACGAAGGGCGTGTGCGTGTGGCCGCAGATGGCGATGTCGCTCCTGCTCAGGTTGAGGCGCTGGCGATAGTGGGTGACCTGCCAGCGCAGGCCGCTCGAGAAGAACATGGTCCGGTTCTTGACGGTGGGGCCGTAGTCCGAGGACCAGTCGTTGTTCCCCAGGCACATCTTGACGGGCGCAATGTCCTGGAGCGCAAGATAGTCGGACGTCGAGCACATATCCCCCGCATGGACGATCACGTCGGCGCCCCGGAGGGCGTCGAGCAGCTCGGGCGAGAGGTAGCCGTGCGTGTCCGAGACGATGTCGTAGCGCAGAATGCTCACGGGTGGCCCTTCTCGCCGGCCCTAGAGGCCGAGCGCCCGCTTGAGCGCCACCACGCGGCGGCGCGAGACGGAGATCTTCTTGCCCTCGATGCCGTTGATGCCCAGCTGGAGGATGCCCGAGGAGATGACCTCCACGTCCTCGACGTACTCGAGGTTCACGATGTAGCCGCGGTGCACGCGGAAGAACCCGTGGGGCGTGAGCTTCTGCTCGAGCTTGGCGAGGGAGATTGTGGAGAGGTAGCGCTCGTCGGCGGTGTAGATGCAGGAGTAGTCGTCCTTTGCCTCGATGTAGCGGATCTGGTCGATGGGCACGAGGACCTTGCGGCCGCTCTTGACCACGGGGATGCGCTCCACCGACGAGTGGCTCTGCGGCTGGGGCTTCATGCGCGACTGGACCTTGTCGAGGGCCTGGTTGAGGCGCTCAGGATCAACGGGCTTCATGAGGTAGTCGATCGCGTCGACCTCAAAGGCCTCGAGCGCGTACTCGCTGTAGGCGGTCACAAAGACCACCGCGGGCGGGTTCTTGAGCTTGTGAAGGGCCTCGGCGAGCTGCATGCCCGAGGTCTTGGGCATCTGGATGTCGAGGAAGATGACGTCGGCCTTGGCCTCCATGAGCCGCTCGACCGCCTCGCGGGCGCTCGACGCCTCCGCGATGGCGTCCACCCTGCCGGTCTCCTCGAGAAGGTAGCGCAGCTCGGAGCGTGCCGGAGCCTCGTCGTCAACTATCATTGCCCGCATACTTCGATCCCCTTCACAGGTCCCAGGCGGTCTCCCGCCCCCATGTCTCACGACTCGTCACGCGCGACGTCCCCGTCCAGGGAGCGCCGGGCGCCGCTGAGGCGCAGCGTGACGCACGTCCCCTCGCCCGGCTTGGAGACGATCTCCACCCCAGAGCCAACGCCGAAGAAGCGCTCTATGCGCTCGGCCACGTTGCGCAGCGCCATGCCGGCCCCGCGCCCCCGCTGGCCCTCCTGGGCCGACCCGGCCCCCGGCATGCCGGAGAGCAGCGCCGCGGCGGCCTCCTCGCTCATGCCGAGGCCGTCGTCCGCAACGGCAATAAGAATATCATCTCCGTCAGTCGCGGCCTGCACGTCCACATGAAGCGCGCCGCTGTCGCGCATGGCGTGGCGCACCGCGTTCTCCACGATGGGCTGCACGAGAAACGACGGCACGGGCAGGGACTCGCAGCCCGCCTCCACGTGCTCGGTCTCCGCGATGCGGTCCTCGCCAAAGCGCGCCTTCTCTATGCGCAGGTAGCGCCTCGTCTGCTCGAGCTCCTGCGAGAGCGGGATGAGGGGCTTCTCGGAGCTCTCCAGCGTCCTGCGGTAGAAGAGCGAGAACTCCCGCAGCAGGTCGCGCGCCTTGGTGGGGTCGGTGCGCGTGAACGAGGCGATGGTGTTGAGCGTGTTGAAGAGGAAGTGCGGGTTGATCTGGGCCTGGAGGGCCTTGAGCTCGGCGCGGGCGGTGAGCTCGGCCTGGCGGTCGAGCTCGTAGGACGAGATCTGCGTCGAGAGGAGCTGGCCCAGCCCCTCGGCGATGGCAAGCTGCGTGCGGTCTATGTCGTAGTCGCGCTGGTAGTAGAACTTGAGCGTGCCCACGGCGCGGTCCTGCACGAGCAGGGGCACGATGATGCCGTAGTAGGCGTCCCAGTAGCGCTCCTCCACGCTCTGGCTCTCCTGGTCGAGCGAGACGAAGGTCTCCATGCGGCGGCTCTCCAGAACCTCGAGCGTGGGCTTGGTGTTGGCGGACCCGGCCACATACGGCGTCTTGACAGAGCCCTCGTAGGCGAGGACGGTCGCGACGTCCGTGATCGCGATGCCGTCGGCGTTGGTCTCGGGCAGGAGCAGCGAGCAGATGGCGCGGGCGCTCTCCTCCGTGAGGCCCACGCGCAGGTGCGTGAGGGTGTTCGCGGCCACGCGCAGGGTGCGCTCCGTGGCCTCGGACCGCGAGCCCTCAGGGGCCGCGCTCACGGCGCCCGAGAGCACTATGACCAGGGCGAGGCCGCAGCCCGCGAGCATGGAGGCCGCCACCAGTCCACTCTCCATGCTAAACACCAAGAGCACCGCCAGGGCGACGGCAAACGTGCCGAGAAGCGCGTCGACCGTCGCACGCGAGCTCAGAAGCCTTCGAATCATCGACCGTCCCCCTCGCCGGGACGTGCGGACGACGGGGAGGCCTGCTCCGCCCCCTCGGCCTCGACCAGGGGCAGGGGCCCGGTTCCGCCGAGCTCGTCATCCGGCTGCTCGGGGGTCTCCACGGCGAGGCCCGCCTCCGCGAGCGATCCCGTCTCGCCGGCCGCTGGAGGTCTCACCTCGCCCGTGCGCAGGATGGCGCCCTGGATGAGGCGGTCCTCCCAGAGCGACGCGACAATGCCCGGCCAGACCATGGCAAACGACAGGTACCTCGAGCTCGCCGAGCGGGCAAAGGCGTCCGCCTCAAGGCGGCCGCGCGTGAGGATGCGCAGGTAGGCCAGACGGTGCGGCCCCACGAGAAGGCGGCGCAGCGCGGTCTTGAAGACGCGCCCGCGAACCTCGCTCGAGAGCCAGGGGGCGGGGTAGGGCATGAGGGACTCGGGCGTGATCGTGCGCAGGTCTCGCCGGGCGTTCATGGCCTCGAGCTTGCGGTACTCGTAGAGCCAGCGGTGGACGTCCTGCATGAAGACGGAGGGGGCGGGGGCCATCTCCTCGGGCGTGCGCGCCCGCACGCGCCACTTGTTGTCAAACCAGACGTCCATGCCGTTGGCGCGCAGGTCGAGGACGTAGTCGAGGTCCTCGCCACGCGTGATGTAGGGGTCGAAGGGGACCTTCGTGAAGGCGGCCGCGTGCAGGGCGCAGCACCCGCCGCACAGGTGGTTCGAGCGCGTGATGCGCGTCGGCGCCGTCTGGGCGCGCTCCATCACCTTGTTGAAGTCCGCGGCCTTTGACCAGTACTTCTCGCTCCACTCCCCCGTGGGCTCCGCGTAGGGGCTGTCGAAGGCGTCGATGAAGCAGCCGCTCTTGGCCAGGATCTTGAGGTTCTGGCGCGTGACGGACCCCAGCCCAAAGACCGCGTCCACGAGGAAGCTCTCGTCCAGGGCCACCTTGTTGTCGTCGAGGAAGACCACGGCGTCGTGCCCTAGGACGGAGGCCACCGCGAGGCCCATGTTCTTGATGGCGCCGTACCCGCACAGCGAGACGGTCTCGCCGGCCACGTGGTGCGCCACGCGCTGGACCGCCCGCTGCACGTGCGAGGCCTCCGGCGAGCCGATGACCAGCGGGTTGAGGTCTGCGTGCGCGCGGCAGACGCTCGTCACGCGCTCGCGTGCCTCCGCCTCGCACTCGGGCGGCGCCACCAGGAGCACGATGACGCGGATGACCCCGCGCACCCGCTCGAGGGAGGAGAGGCAGAGCTCCAGCTCGGGCACCGGCTTGTCGATGGGCGTGGTGCAGTCGTAGACCCCGCGCTCCCCCAGGGAGGCCGGCCGGTCCCCCCGGTCCCAGTAGGAGGGTATGACGATCGCGGGGTTCAAGCGGGCTACTCCTTCGTCTTCTCGTCCTCGCCGAGCCTGCGGGAAAGCGACGTCCTCTTGAGGGCGCGGAAGAGCGGCAGGCCGAGGACGTACATCACCACGGCCTCGCCCGCGCCGGTGGTGATCAGGCCAAAGAGGTACATGGCGGGGTAGGACCCCTCGAGGGCGATGTTGGTGAACGGGATGGTGTAGAAGCCGATGCCCTGGAGCATGAGCGGCAGATACGCAGGAACGATAAGCGCGTTGGTGACCACGGGGCCGAGAACCGCGAGCGCGGGGCGACGGCGGAGCTTCCAGGAGATCCAGGCGCCGAGAGCGGTGGCAAGCGTCCCGAAGACGACGTCGAGCATGCCGAGCATGCCCGTCCCCGAGAGGGCGATGTTGGCGAGGTTGGCGATGGCGCAGCCCAGGGCGAGGCCGGGGATGGCGTCGGAGGTGAAGAGGGCGAGGACGCAGAGGGCCTCGGAGATGCGGAACTGAACGGGGCCCCAGGCGAGGCTGCCGAGGAAGAGCAGCGCCACGAGGGTGAGGGCCGCGTAGACGGCGGCGATCATGCCGACGCGCGCGACGGACCTCGCGCTTGACCTGCTGCTGGTTTCGATATGGGCGGTGTTGTGCTGCTTCATGTCTCTCTCTTCTGTCGGAGGGCTTTTCTGGCTGCCCGCTGGCGGGCAGGGCGGCTCGCGGCCTGCGGGATCCCGGTGGAAAGCACTCCAAAAGAAGCATCCCGGCGAGTGCGCCAGAAGAGATACTAGCAGAGTTGGGGCGGGGGTCGGGGAGCCCGGAGGGCGACTCCCTGCTCTAAAGCCCGCATGGGCCGGCCCGCCGCCCGTGCCGTCTGGCCCCGCTACGCCACCCCCCCAACGCCGGCCGGCCCCACCGGCGGCGTGCTAGTATTGCTGCGAAGGAAGCGCAGGAGGGAGACCATGTGACGCTGCGGTCGAGAATCGCGTGCCTCGCGGCCGACGCCGCGCGCTGGGGTACGACCACGCTCCTGCGCCGCGGCGGGGGCAACGCGCCGGGCGCCGTGGCCCTGCGGCTTGACCCGGGCATCGTGGCCTCGCTGGGCGCGGCCCTCGACCGCTCCGTGGTCATCACGGGCACCAACGGCAAGACCACCACAACCGGCCTCACGGCCGACGCCCTCGCGGCGGACGGCGAGCCCGTGGTGTGCAACCGGGCCGGCAACAACATGGAGTCCGGGATCGCCTCCGCCCTCGTGGAGTCCCGCGGCCAGGGCGCCCGCGTGGGCTGCTTCGAGTGCGACGAGCTCTACACCGTGCGTGTGCTCCCGAGCCTGCGGCCGCGCGCGCTCGTGCTGCTCAACCTCTTCCGCGACCAGCTCGACCGCTACGGCGAGATCGACCACACGCAGGACGTCATCGTCGACGCGCTGGCGCGCTCGCCGCAGACGGCCCTTGCCTACAACGCCGACGACCCCCTCTGCGCCGCCATCGCCGCGCGCGCGGAGGGCCCGTCCTTCCCCTTTGGCATCGACGAGCCCACCGGTCTCGAGGCGGACCGCATCTCGGACAGCCGCTTCTGCGCCGCGTGCAACGCACCCCTCGACTACGACTACGTCCACTACGGGCAGCTCGGCAGCTACCACTGCCCCCGCTGCGGCTGGCGGCGCCCCGGGCTCGCCTTTGCGGCGGTAAACCTGGACCTCTCCTGCAGGGGCTACGAGTTCGACGTGGAGGACCGCCGCGGCCAGACGCCCGTGGTGCACCACATACGAACGCGCTACAACGGCCTCTACATGGTCTACAACGTGATGGCGGCCCTCGTGGGCTGCCTGCTCGGCGGCGGCAGCGCCAAGGGCTTCCAGCAGGTCCTTGACGCCTACGAGCCGGCGAGCGGCCGTGGCAAGACCTACGAGCTCGACGGAGGCCGCGAGGTGGTCTCCAACCTGGCCAAGAACCCCACGGGCTTCAACCGCATGATCCAGCAGGTGCGCGCCGACGACGGCCGCTACCTCGCGCTCTTTCTCAACGACAACGACGCGGACGGCCACGACGTCTCCTGGATCTGGGACATCGACCTCGAGCGCCTGCGGGCCCTCTCGGACCTGCGCTGCGTCTGCGTGGGGGGCACGCGCCGCGAGGACATGGCGGTGCGCGTGAAGTACGCCGAGCTGGGCTGCCCCATCGAGCTCGTGGACGGCGTGGAGGGCGCCCTGGCGCACGTGGGGCGGGGCGAGAGGCTCCACGTCATAGCCAACTACACCGCCTTCCCGCCCGTGGTGGCCGAGCTCGGGGGGCTCGTGGGCTCCTGGAGGGCCCCCGCCGAGGGGCAGAACGGCGGGGCTACCCCGGCCGGCACGGACGCCCCGGGCGGCTCATGGGCGCCCAGCGGGAACCCCTCCCCCGTCGAGCTCCAACGACCCCTGCGCATCGTCCACCTCTACCCCGATGCCCTCAACCTCTACGGCGACGGGGGCAACATCGCCTCGCTCTCCCGGCGCTGCGCATGGCGCGGCATCCCCTGCCGGGTGGACCAGGTCCTCATGGGCCAGGAGCTCGATCTCTCGGACGCCGACGTGGTGCTTCTCGGCGGAGGCGCCGACAGGGACCAGCTGGCCGTCTGCCACGAGCTCCAGAGCCAGCGCGAGAAGCTCGCGGCGTACGTGGAGGACGGCGGGGCCCTGCTCGCCATCTGCGGCGGCTATCAGCTGCTGGGCCACTACTACATGATGGGGAGCGAGCGCGTGGAGGGCCTGCACGTGCTCGACGTGGAGACCACCGCGGGCAGCACCCGCCTCATTGGCAACGTGGCGATAGAGTCTCAGGTGTGCGAGAGGCCCGTGGTGGGCTTTGAGAACCACGCGGGCCGCACGCTGCTCGGCCCCGGCGAGACGCCCCTCGGGCGGGCGCTCGTCCCCGGCACCGGCAACAACGGCGAGGACGGCGGAGAGGGCGTGCTGCACAAGGGGGTTATCGGCACCTATCTCCACGGCCCCATCCTGCCCAAGAACCCCGGCGTCACCGACTGGCTGATCTCCCACGCCCTCGAGCGCCGCGGCGAGCACGTGAGCTTGGCGCCGCTCGACGACGAGCTCGAGACCCGCGCCCACGACGTGGCCCTGCGCATAGCCACCCACCGGTAGGGGCCTGCGCTCTGCCTGCCCACAACCGCAAAAGTCATCCATTCTTTTGCGTCAACTGGGCAAACGTCGAAAAAAGTCTGACTTTTGCGGTTGAAAATCACGAGGGCGCAAGGGTATGTGCGCTTGCTGCCAGGGTATGCGCTCTCCTTGGCGTCCATTTCACCCTCGACGTTCTTCTCGCAAGGCTCTTACCTGCGTAAACGTAAACACGTCGAGTGGAACAGGGCCGCACGTGAGCGCATACCCTAAAGTTGAGAGCGCATACCCTGCCCTGAAGAACGCACACCCTGCGGGCGAGGACAGCAGGGGGCCGCACACTGGTAGGGCGGGCGCCAAAATAGGGGCGCCCGCACGTGTCGGACGCCCCCGCGTGAGATTCTTGCGAGACCCGCGCAGCCCTACTCGGACAGCAGCATGCGGTCGTTCTCAATGTTGAAGCGCTTCAGCAGATCGTTCACCGAGAGGCCCTTCTTCTCGTCGCCGCTGAAGTCCGCCACCACGGCGCCCGCATCCATCATGATGAGGCGGTTGCCGTACTCGAGGGCGTTGCGCATGTTGTGCGTGACCATGAGGGTGGTGAGGCTGTCCCGGCCCACGATCTCGTTGGTGAGCGTGAGGACCTTGTCGGCCGTCTTGGGGTCGAGCGCCGCCGTGTGCTCGTCGAGCAGCAGCAGCTCCGGCTTGGTGAGCGTGGCCATGAGCAGGGTGATCGCCTGACGCTGGCCGCCGGAGAGCAGGCCGACCTTCGTGGTCATGCGGTCCTCAAGGCCAAGTCCCAGCGTGGCGAGCTTCTCGCGGAACTGCGCGCGCTCCTTGTTGGTGATCCCGCTTCCCAGTCCGCGCGCACGACCGCGGCGCAGCGCGAGGGCGAGGTTCTCCTCGATGGCCATGTTCGCCGCCGTGCCCATCATGGGGTCCTGGAAGACGCGCCCGAGGTACTTGGCGCGCTTGTGCTCGGGCAGGTGCGTGAGGTCGGTCCCGTCGAGCGTGATGGTTCCCTCGTCGGGCGCGTAGACGCCCGCAATGAGGTTGAGCATCGTTGACTTGCCGGCGCCGTTGCTGCCGATGACGGTCACGAAGTCGCCGTCGTTGAGGGTGAGGTTGAGACCGTTCACCGCGAGCTTCTCGTTGACGGTCCCGGCGTTGAAGGTCTTGGACACGCCCTCGAGCCTAAGCACGCCGCTCACCCCCCTCGCCGGACTTGGCCACCCGCTTGCGGCCGCCCTTGAAGAAGCGCCCCTTCCAGTACGGCACGGCCAGGAACACCGCGACCACGATCGCCGAGAAGAGCTTGAGGTCGTTGGAGTTGAGGCCCAGCGTCAGGACGATCTGGATGACGATGTAGTAGATGACCGCGCCGATGGAGACGGAGGCGAGCTTGAGCGCAAAGTTGTGGAAGATGCGCGAGAAGATCACGTCGCCGATGATGACGGCCGCAAGCCCGATGACGATGGCGCCGCGGCCCATGTTGACGTCCGCGAAGCCCTGGTACTGGGCGTAGAGGGCGCTGCCCACGGCCACGATGCCGTTGGACAGCATGAGGCCGAGCACCTTGTTGCGGTCGACGTTGATGCCCTGCGCGCGGCTCATGTTGGGGTTGGCTCCGGTGGCGCGGATGGAGCAGCCGAGCTCGGTGCCAAAGAACCAGTAGAGCGCCGCGATGAGCAGGGCAGTTACAACAAGCGCCACGAGGATGGGGTTCTCGAGCGAGACGGCCTTGACGTTTCTCAGCGAGACGAGCAGGTCGTAGCTGTCGGGGTTGATGGCGAGGTTGGCCTTGCTCCCCATGATGCGCAGGTTGATCGAGTAGAGCGAGAGCTGCGTGAGGATGCCGGCGAGGATGGCCGGAATGCCAAACCACGTGTGCAGCAGGCCCGTCACCGCGCCGGCGGCAAGACCCGCCAGAAACGCCGCGATGAGCGCGACCCACACGTTGGTCCCCTGCTGCGTCATAAGCACGATGCACACGGCGCCGCCGGTGCACATGGTCCCGTCGACCGTGAGGTCGGCGACGTCGAGCACCTTGTAGGTGATGTAGACGCCAATGGCCACGATGCCCCATATGAGGCCCTGCGCCACCGCACCGGGCAGGGCGCTTGCCAGCGTTGTGAAGAACGTCATGCCATGTCTCCCGCGTTAGGCCTCGATGGCCTCGTAGTCATCGGGAACCTCCACGCCGAGCTCGTCGCAGATGGCGGCGTTGTACTCCTTGGTGAAGGTCTCCGCGGAGCGGACCTCCATCGAGGAGATGTCCTCGCCCTCGACGAGCACCTCGTAGGCCATCTCGCCCGTGGCCTCGCCGAGGCTGTAGTAGCTGATGGAGAGGGTGGCCACGCCGCAGCCCTCGCAGATGCCCTCCTCGCCGGCGACCACCGGCACGCCCGCGGGCACCACGACGTTGTAGATGGCCTCGGTGCAGGAGGCGGCGGTGTTGTCCGTGGGAATGTAGATGACGTCGCTCGCGGAGGCGGCGCTGGTGGCCACGGAGGCAACGTCGTTGGAGTCCGCGAAGGGGAACTCGGTGCAGGTGTAGCCCATCTCCTCGAGGTAGGGGGTGATGGTCTCGACCTGATAGGACGAGTTGGGCTCGGCGGAGCAGTAGAGCAGGCCCACGTTCGTGGCGTCGGGGAAGAGCTCCTGGATCATCTCGGCCTGCTCGTCAAGCGGGGCCAGGTCGCTGGTGCCGGAGATGTTGGTGCCCGAGGTGCCGTCCCACTCGTCCACGCCGAGGGCGGTGGCGTAGTCGGTGACGGAGGTGCCGAGGATGGGGATGTCCGCGGTGCCCGCCTGGGCCGCCTGGAGGGCGGCGGTGGCGTTGGCCATGATGAGGTCCACGCCCGCAGAGACGAAGCCGTTGATGATGGAGGAGCAGGTCGCGGAGTCGCCGGAGGCGTTCTGGAGGTCAAACTCCACGGTGCCGCCGTCAGCCTCGATGAGCTCGGTCAGCTTGTCCTGGAAGCCCTCGGTTGCGGCGTCGAGCGCGTCGTGCTGGACGAGCTGGCAGATGCCGACGGTGTAGGACGCGCCGCTCGTGGACTCGCTGGTCTCGGAGCTGTCGTCCGTGCTGGCGCTGTCGTCGGACGTGGAATCGCTGTCGCAGCCAGCGAGGGCGAGGGCGGCCGCGCCGGAGAGCGTGGCGGCAATGAAGTCTCTTCTCTTAAGCATGTTGGTTCCTCCACCTTGCAGGGGCATATGTGTGCCCAGGTAATGAACAGCTGTGAAGTATACCCGTCTGGGATGGGACGAAGGAGAACATCCGACCTCTTGAAACCCTGAGAAACATAGTTTTTAGCTTGCGGGCGCGCAGACGGGGCGCGTGGCGGCACCCCCGGCCCTGAACGGCTGCCCGGCCCGTGCCTCATGCCCCGCACGCCGCAAAGGGCCCCCGGACGAATCCGGGGGCCCTTCTCAGCGCTCTGCGTTCAACGAGCGGGACTCACGCGGCAACTAGGCGTCGGCGTAGAGGTCCTTGAGCTTGAGCAGGTGCTGGTAGCGATCCATGGCCGCCTTCTCGTTCTCGGCGAAGAGCTCCTTGGCGCGCTCGGGGAAGGCGCGGGTGAGCGAGGCGTAGCGGGCCTCGTTCATCAGGAAGTCCTGGTAGCCGCCCTTCGGCTCCCTGGAGTCGAGCGTGAACTTCTTGCCGGTCGGTGCGGACGGGTTGAAGCGGAAGAGGTTCCAGTAGCCGCAGTCCACGGCCTTCTTCATCTCGGCCTGGCAGTTCTGCATGCCGCCCTTCTTGATGGAGTGCATCTCGCAGGGGCTGTAGCCGATGATGAGCGACGGGCCGTCGTAGCTCACGGCCTCGTGGATGGCCTTGAGGGTCTGCTGCGGGTTCGCGCCCATAGCGACCTGCGCCACGTAGACGTAGCCGTAGGACATGGCGATCTCGGCGAGGCTCTTCTTCTTGGTGGTCTTGCCGGCAGCGGCGAACTGGGCAACCTGACCGATGTTGGAGGCCTTCGAGGCCTGGCCGCCGGTGTTGGAGTAGACCTCGGTGTCAAAGACGAAGACGTTCACGTTGTTGCCGGAGGCAAGCACGTGGTCGAGGCCGCCGAAGCCGATGTCGTAGGCCCAGCCGTCGCCGCCGAAGATCCAGAAGGACTTCTTGGTGAGGTAGGACTTGTCGGCGAGGATGGCCTTGGCGGTGTCGCAGTCGGCCTCCTCGAGCTCGGCGACGTAGGCGGCAGCGGCGGTCTTGCTGGCCTCGGCGTCGTTGCGGGCCTCGAGCCACGCGGTGGCGGCGGCCTTCAGCTCGTCGGACGCGCAGTCGGACTGCAGGAGCTCCTCGGTCTTGGCCACGAGCTGCTTCTGGACGGCCTCGTAGCCCATGGCAAGGCCCAGGCCGTGCTCGGCGTTGTCCTCAAAGAGGGAGTTGTTCCACGCCGGGCCGTGGCCGCAGGCGTTGACCGTGAAGGGCGAGGTGGCCGCGGGGTTGCCCCAGATGGAGGAGCAGCCGGTGGCGTTGGAGATGAACATGCGGTCGCCGCAGACCTGCGTGA
>CAZCTE010000018.1:5359-12903 GCA_964501395.1 uncultured Atopobium sp. | reverse complement strand
GGTAGATGCGCGCGTGGTGCGTCACCGCGTTGCAGCGCAGCATGACGCGCTGGGTGCTGAGCACATAGGACGGAACGCTGACCTCGCGCTGGTAGAAGACCCACCCGTAGTGGTTGCGATAGGCCTCGTTCTCCTTGATGTCGTTGTAGGAGGAGGGAACGGGCATGGTGTCGGGATCTTCAAGCTTTGAGGCATACCACTCGTTGTCGAATCCCGTCCCGTCATCGAGCTTGAAGTCCCAGATCCCGCTCAGGTTGCTGACCATGCGTGATGGGGTTTGGGTCGGATAGAGCATGTCAATCCTTTCTCTCGCGGGTACCGCACGTGCCGTCATGGCTCGCGCCGCTCATGGAGGGGTGCCGTAAAGCAGCCGCTCGACGGCACCGAAATGCCATTAGTACAACCGCCTTTCAATCTGCAGAATCTGCCATGCGCAGATGTCTGTTACCCTTGCAACGGTGCGCCGAGGGATTGGGAATTTCTTTTCACTCTTTGCTCTTTCTTTCACCTCAACCGTGAACGCGGCGATTTTTGACGTTAACGGCGCGCACGAGCATATCAATGACGAGAGGATGTAAGGTCTCTGCCCATGGACCGCGCGCAGCAGCACAAGGCCACGCAGACGCGCTTCGACTGCTTCTCGGCGGTGGTGCAGCTGCTGTCGGGCGTGGGCATCACGCACGTTGACTCCCTCGACGAGCTGGCCGGCCTCGACTTCCAGGGCGCCCCTCAGCGGCTTGCCGAGTTGTTTCACGCGCTCGGGTCGAATCCCGGCCTCGCCGAGCTGCCCGAGGACGCCATCGCCTGCCTCGCCCTTCCGCATGAGCTGCGCTTCGCGTTCGCGCGCCTGTCCGGCGACGGCGGCGTGATCGTACTCGGCCCGTATCGCAACGAGCAGGATGCCGGCCCGGATGAGAGGGGCGCTCGCGCACACGAGCAGGATGGCTCCGTGGATGACGCAACCGCCACCTATCTTGGGGGGCTGCCCGTCCTCAGCAAGACGCAGGCGGCGGGGACGCTCATTGGGCTGATGAACATCCTGTACGACACCGACACGCTGGTCTACCCCATACGAGACCTGCGCGCGGAGCCGGATGCCGAGAACGACGCCGAGCGCCGCAAGAGCGAGAGGCCCGACGGCGTCGACCTTGACCAGGCGCAGGCCGTCGCGCAACGCTACGAGGCGGAGAACGCGTTTCTCGACGCCGTGGCGTCCGGAGACGAGGAGCGAGCCGTGCGTGCGCTGGGCCTGAAGGGGCAGCCCCTGGCGCTGCACCGCAGCCCGGACACCCTGCGCGACTGCAAGAACACCACGATCGTGCTGAACACGCTCATGCGCAAGAAGCTCGAGGAGTGCCACGTGCACCCCGTCTTCATCGACGCGATCTCGAGCCGCTGGGGCATGCGCATCGAGCGCATCACGCTGCTATCCGAGGCGCACGCGCTGCCCTACAGGATGACGGTCGACTACTGCCGCACCGCGCGCTACTACACCACGGCGGGCCTCTCGCCCAACGTCCGCGCGGCCGTGAGCTACATCCTCGAGCACTACACCGATCCCAAGCTGTCGCTCACCGCCATCGCGTCCGACCTCTCGCTCAGCCCCACCTACCTCTCTCATCAGTTCAACGAGGAGCTGGGGCTGGGCATCCCCGACTTCGTGACGCGCGTGCGCATCGACCGCGCCCAGGGGATGCTGCGCCGCGACGAGTCACGCACCATCAGCGCCATAGCCCGGGCGGTGGGCTTTAGCGACCAGGGCTACTTCGCGCGCCGCTTCAAGGCGATCGTGGGCTTCTCCCCATCCGAGTACCGCAAGCACGAGCCTGCCGGGCAGGACGCGTAGCTCCCCGGCTCCCGTTCTTCACCTCGCGGAGGGGGTATGCGCTCCCTGGCCGAGGGTATGCGCGCTCCGCAGAAGGGCATGCGCAGCAGGCGGACGGGGTCAGAGGGCGCACGCCAAGCGGAAGGGCGGGGTGCACCGCCTGCAGGAAGGGGCCCTCGTCCCCTACTCCGCGGACTTGAGGGCGCCCACCATGTCGATCCGGTCGATGGAACGGTTGGTGACCCGATTCACCACCAGCGTGAACGCAAACGCCAGCGCCGCCGAGATCACATACGAGAGCGGGTCCACCACCACGTCGAAGTAGATGGACGGCATCTTGAGAATCCACGTGAGGCTGCGCGCGATGGCATAGCCCAGCGGCAGGCCCAGCAGAACGCCCAGGCCCGTGAGGATGAGCGTCTCCTTGTTGATGTAGCTGCGGACCTCGTGGCGCTTGAAGCCCAGGACCTTGAGCGTGGCGATCTCGCGCTCGCGCTCGGAGATGTTGGTGTTGGAGAGCGTGAAGACCACCGTGAACGCCAGCGCCGCGGCCAGCACGATCACCACGTAGACCACGGTGTTGATGAGCGTGAAGGCGGTCGAGAAGTCCCGCACGATCTCGGCCGTGGAGGACACGGAAAGAAGGCGGCTGTCCTGCGCCAGGCGCTCGGAGAGCTCGATCTGCTCGTCGCTCGTACCGGAGAGGTGCACGAGCGCGGCGTTCATCTCGCAGGTCTCGCCAAAGGCGGCCTCGTAGGCCTCCACGGTCATGTAGACGGTGTTGCTCAGGTAGTTGAGCGCTATGCCCTCCACGGTCGCGGTGCCCTCGGCGAGCGTGGAGCCCTGCACCGTGATCTGCTCGCCCACGGAGAAGCCCAGGACGTCCTCGGCGTTCTTGGTGATGAGGACGCCCTCGGAGCCCAAGCCCAGCGCCTCCCCGCCCTCGTCCACGAGGGCGACGTAGCCCTCGAGATCGGCGGCGTCGGACACCACCACGAGCTGCGCGCTCTCCTTGTCGTCGCCGTAGCTCACCGTGACGCTGTCCAGGTAGATGCTCGTGAGGTCCTCGACCCCGGAGTTGGCCTCCAGGTCCGCGAGCACGTCGTCGAGGTCGTCCGCCGAGCACGCGACCATGAGGTCGTAGCGCGTGATGCCCTCGTCCCCGTACTGCCGGTCGGAGAGCGCGATGACGGTGTCGCGGATGCCAAAGCCCGTGATGAGCAGCGCAACGCAGCCCGCCACGCCGCAGACCGTCATGAGGAAGCGGCGCTTGTACCGGAAGAGGTTGCGCGCCGTCACCTTGCTGAGGAAGCGCATCCGCCGCCACAGCGGCGCCACGTGCTCGAGCAGGATGCGCGAGCCGGCCCTGGGCGCCTTGGGGCGCATGAGCCCTGCGGGGGACTCCCCCAGCGCGCGCCAGCAGGTGAGAAGCGTGGCTCCCACGATACCCGCGGCAAAGAGCGCAAAGGCGACGAGCGAGTTCACAAGGTCAAAGAGGAACACAAAGCCCGGCAGCGCGTACATGGTCGAGAAGATCGTGAATATGACCGCGGGAAGAGTCACAAAGCCCAGGAGGTCGCCCACGACGGCGCCTATCACGCAGGCGGAAAGCGCGTAGAGCGCGTACTTGGAGAGGATGCGCCCACGGGAGTAGCCGAGGGCCTTGTAGACGCCGATGAGCCCGCGCTCCTCCTCCACCATGCGCGTCATGGTGGTGAGGCTTATGAGCACCGCGACCACGAAGAACACGACGGGCAGCACGGTGCCGATGGCCTCGATCGAGGAGGCGTCGGAGTCAACGCTCGCGTAGCTCGAGAGGTTGGAGCGGTCCTGCACGTACCAGGTGGCGTCGGAGATGTCCCCCACCTCGGCGCGGGCGTCGGCGATCTGCGCCAGGGCGTCCGCGCGCTCGGACTCGAGGGTCTCCCGGGCCTCGTCGAGCTCGGCCTGGCCGTCCTCGATCTCCGCGAGCGCGTCGTCGAGCTCCTGCTGGGCCTCGGCCAGCTCCGCGAGGGCCTCGGCACGCTGATTGTCCAGCTCCGCCTGGGCTGCCTCAAGCTCCGCCATCCCCTCAGCGATCTCCCGCTCGCTCTGGCCGAGCGTCTCCTGTGCGGAGACGAGCTGGTCGTAGGCGGCAGAGAGCTCCGCTCTCGTTGCGTAGAGCGTGGCGTAGAGCTGGGACTGGGCGTCCGTGAGCCCCTGCTCTCCCGCCGGGAGGGAGGCCTCCAGCTCGGAGATGCCCGCATCAGCCTCGGCGAGACCCGCCTCCACCTCGGCGAGCTGCGTCTCCAGCTCGGCGCGGGCATCGTCCACCTGGGCCTGCGCGGCCTCGAGCTCCGCCAGCCCCTCGTCTATCTGGGCCTGGGCCTCTTCGAGCTGGGCCAGGGCCTCCGCGCGCTGCTCGTCCAGCTCCGCCTGGCCGTCGGCCACCTCGGCGAGCGCCTCGTCGAGCTCGGCCTGGGCGTCCTCGATCTCCTGCTCGGCCTCGGCCAGCTCCTCGAGCGCATCGGCCTCGGCCTCGTCCACCTCCTCGGTGGCCTCCGCGCGCAGGCTCTCGCCACGGGCTGCCTCGCGCTCGGAGCTGGCGTCCTCCACGGTCTGCATGACCTCGTCCACGATGGCCTCGTACTCGTCCGAGTAGCACAGCGGCGCGTCGGCGCCCTCCACGATGAGGTAGACCACCGTGTACGCCTCGGCCGTCACGCACTCCGGCAGGACGAAGAAGGAGTACTCGGAACCGCCGCTCGAGCGGAAGGTCATGGCCCCCTCACCGCCGTTGATGTCCATGGGGTCGAGCACGGCACCCACGATCGTGTACTCCCCGCGCTCGAAGACCTGGGTGGAGCTGGCGTCAGAGTCCTCGTCGTCCTCCGCGTCCCCCGCGTCCTCGTCATCGTCGTCCGCGCCGCGGAAGGTCACCGTGTCCCCGATAGAGAGGCCTGAGTCCTCGAGGAAGCGCACGGTTACGGCTATCTCATCCGCGCTTTCGGGCAGGCGACCCTCCATGACCAGGGGCTCGTTCATGCCCGAGGAGGAGAGCGCCTTGACGTCGACCTTCTTGGAGGAGGAGCCCACCGTCGTGTAAGCGGTCTCCACGTAGCCTCCCTCGGCCGCCTCCACCCCGTCCAGGGCGGCGAGCGCCTCCACGTCCTCATCCGTGAGGCCGAGCGTGGACTGCACGCGGATGTCAAAGAGCGACTGCGCGTCAAAGAACTCGTCGGCCGAGTAGCGCAGGTCCTCGCAGGCGGCGCCCAACCCAATGAGCATGGTCACGCCGAGCGCCGTGATGGTGGCAAGCGCCACGAAGCGCTTGAGGCTCCCGCGCACCGTGCGCAGGATGCCCCTCCCAAACGCGCTGCGTAACGAGGCGGCCGACATGGCTGCCTACCACTCGATCTGGGAGATGGGGACGGGCCGCTCGTTGACGTCCACGCTCGTCACCTTGCCGCTCTTGAAGCGGATGAGGCGGTCGGCCATGTCCGCAAGGGCGGCGTTGTGCGTCACTATGACCACGGTGATCTTCTCGTTGCGGCACATGTCCTGCAGGAGCTGCAGGATCTGCTTGCCCGTCTGGTAGTCGAGGGCGCCCGTGGGCTCGTCGCAGAGCAGGAGCTTGGGGTTCTTGGCCAGGGCGCGCGCGATGGAGACGCGCTGCTGCTCGCCGCCGGAGAGCTGCGCCGGGAAGTTGTCCAGGCGCTCGCCGAGGCCCACCTTCTGGAGCGTCTCCACCGGGTCGAGGGAGTCCGGGCAGATCTGCGTGGCGAGCTCCACGTTCTCCAAGGCCGTGAGGTTGGGCACGAGGTTGTAGAACTGGAAGACAAAGCCCACGTCGGCGCGGCGGTACAGCACGAGGTCGTTCTCGCTCGCGCCGCTGAGGTCGCGGCCGTCCACGCGAACGGTGCCGGACGTGGCGCTGTCCATGCCGCCCAGGATGTTGAGGGCCGTGGTCTTGCCCGCGCCGGAGGCGCCCAGGATAACGGCGAGCTCGCCCTTCTCCACCGAGAAGGTGGCGCCGTCGAGGGCGTTGATCTTGGTGGAGCCGTCCCCGTAGGTACGCACGACGTCAAGGAAGTCTATGTAGGCCATCGGGGACTCCGATCGCTCGAGAACGCGTAATCGAGCATCAAGTATAGACCTGCCGCCGCGGGGTGGCCCCGCTGACGGCGGCCGCCCCTTGGCTGAGGACCCGGCGGCACCGCCTCAGCCAAGGGCTCGGTCACGGCCTCCTCAGTCCTTGCGGAAGAAGGCGATCGCAATCGCGTTGGGGCCCACGTGCGTGCCGATGGTGGCGCCCACCAGGGTGACGGGCAGGTCCTCCTCGGCCGTCGTGCCCTCCCAGTGGGGACGGACGTCCTCCAGGAACCTGCGCAGGGCCTTGTCCGTGAGGCCCGTGTAGCCCAGAAGCACCGGCATCGTGGGGTCCATGCCACCCTTCTCGATCTGGTGGACCAGCTGGACCCGCCCGTTCTTGGAGCCGCGCGCCTTGCCCAGCATGACCACCTCGCCGTCCCTCACGCCCACCACGGGCTTGATGGAGAGCAGCTCGCCGATGGCGCCCACGGTCTTGGGGATGCGCCCGCCGCGCTTGAGGTACTCGAGGGTGTCAAGAAGCGCGAGCAGGCAGACGCGGTCCACGGCGTCTGCGACCAGTTCCGCGATCTCAGCGGCAGGGCGCCCCTCGCCGGCGAGGCGCAGCGCGTACTGCACGAGCACGCCCTGGCCGATGGTGGCGTTCTTGCTGTCCACCACGTGGACCTCGGGGTAGTCCGCCGCCGCCGTGACGGCGCTCTGGTAGGTGCCGGAGAGGGCGGAGGAGAGCGTAATCACCACGGCCTCGTCGCCCGCGGCGCGCACCCCCTCGTAGAGCTGCTGGTACTGGAAGGGCGTGGCCTGGCTCGTCTTGGGCAGCTCGTCGCTCTCGAGGAGAAGCTCGAAGAAGCGCTCCTTGGTGATGTCCACGCCGTCCGCGTAGGTGGTGTCGCCGAAGGTGATGCCGAGGGGCAGCACAACGAGGCTGGGGTCGTCTGTGGCGGGGATGTCAAAGCCGGAGTCGGTGATGATGCGAACGGACATGTCTCTCTTCTTCTCTCTTTGCCCTGTTTTCTGTTCGGGCGCACCGCCGGGCTGGTCTCCGCGCGGCGCCGCACGAGCCCTAGTCCCGCGCGATTCTCCTCAGACGCTCGAGAACCACGTTGAGAGACTCGTACATCTGCGCGCGCTGCCGCTCGTCGAGGGCCCTGCCGGTCTCGTTCAGTACCTCACGAACGATACCACCAATGGGGCGGGCCACCTCGGCTCCCCTCTCGGTGAGACGGACGGGGGCGCGATACTTGGTCTCGTCGCTCTTGGTCCCGGTCTCCACGAGGCCCGCCTCCTCGAGATGCGAGATCGTGCGGGACATGGCGGCGCGGCTCACGTCGACGAGGCGCGCGAGCTCGGAGCCGGTGAGGCCCTCGGGATATTTCACGAGGTAGTAGAGGCACATCACGTCCGCGCCCTTGAACCCCATCCGCGCGGCCTCGGCCGACTTGATGCGCTGGATCTCCTTGTGAAGCGCGTCGATGAGACTCACGAAGTCCTCGAAGCGCGTATCCTCCTGCACGGACCCTCACCAGCCTCGTCCCAAGCCCCGTAGATGTTGACTGCTTAACATCATACTCGCAGCGCCTAGGGGGAGGCGCCCCGTCGCGCGATGCACACATCGCGCGCACCCGCGGCC
>CAZCTE010000018.1:0-5259 GCA_964501395.1 uncultured Atopobium sp. | reverse complement strand
CGCGTATCTTGTCCTCGGACATCATCTCTGCCGCTTCTGCGGCCGATTGCAGAGAGGAGCGCACCATGACTCAGCTTGTCGTTCGCCTTGCTCGCACGTCGATGAACTGGTGGTGGCGCAACTACTCCTCTCTCGGTCGATGGTGAGTCTGACGCGTCATGTCTCCTGCGTAAAGAGGGCTCCCGGGTGGCCGGGGGCTCTTTTTCTTTGGCGGCGCACGAGCTAGCCGGCGCTCGTGACGTCGCACGCGCGACATCCCTTGCACGAACCAGCCCTCACGAACAATCCCCTGCACGCGTGCGCCGCACGGGCGGCGCCCCACGGAAAGGAACCGTCATGTCCCAGAGCACCGAAACCGCCCGCACCGTCTCCAACGACTCCGGCAACAAGCTCGACGTCCGCGCCCTCGTTCTTCTCGCCGTCCTTCTGGCCGTGGGCTTCATCCTCAACTTCACCGTGGGCCGCGCCATCTCCAGCGTCTCCGGCGGCATGATCAGCCCCGAGTTCATCATCTCCGCCTTCTGCCTCACCATCCTCGTCGTGCGCCCCAGCGTGGGCCAGGCGCTCGTGATCGGCCTCATCTCGGCCGCCGTCATCCAGCTCACCACCACCGCCCCCTTCGTCGACTTCCCGGCCGAGGGCATTGCCGCCATGGTCATGGCCCTCATCGTGCGCGCCGGCATGAACACGCGTGCCAAGTCGATCATCCCGCTGGTGGGGACCTTTGTGACCACGGCGCTCTCCGGCGTCATCTTCATGCTCATCCGCATTGCCATGGTGGGCGCGGCCAGCGAGCTTGCGGCCGCCATGCTGCCGGTGGTGATGCTCACCGCGGTCTTCAACGCCATCCTGGTGAGCGCCCTCTACCTGCCCATCCGCAAGGCCCTGCACCTCGCCAACTAGCGGCAGGGCGGCCGCCCCTGCGCCGCGTGCCCAAGCGGTAAGGGCTAACATCGTGCGCGGGCCGGTACGTGACGTCCGGCCCGCGCAGCCACGTCGCACGTCTCATCGCGCGTCGCGCCCCAGCATTGTTCGGAAAGGTTCCCATGCAGCCCATCATTGACATAGAGAAGGTGACGTTCGCCTATGGCGACGCCGAGCAGCCCGCCCTGCGCGACGTCACCCTCTCAATTGATCAGGGTGCCTTCGTGGGCGTCATAGGCCCCTCGGGGGCGGGCAAGTCCACGCTCGCGGCCGTGATGTCCGGCGCCGTCCCCCATCACTACCGGGGCCAGTTCTTCGGCGCCGCGCTCGTGGACGGCCAGGACACCTGCGAGGCCAGCCTCACCGACATCGCGCGCGTGGTGGGCAGCGTGGCCCAAGACATCGACGCCCAGATGGTGTCCTCCGTTGTGGAGGACGAGCTGCTCTTTGGCCTGGAGAACTTCGGCGTCCCGCATGACCAGATAGAGGGCCGCCTCGCGGGCGCATTGGAGACCGTGGGCATAGCCGACCTGCGGGACCGCGAGATCGCCACGCTCTCGGGCGGGCAGAAGCAGAAGGTGGCCATCGCCGCCATGCTGGCGCTGCGGCCGCGCGCGCTCGTGCTCGACGAGCCCACCGCCGCGCTCGACCCCGCGAGCTCCGAGCTCGTCTTCCAGACGCTGCGCCTCCTCAACGAGCGCGAGGGCATCACCGTCGTGGTGGTGGAGCAGAAGGTGGCCCTGCTGTGCGCCTACTGCAGCCGCGTGGTGGTCATGGACGGCGGGCGCCTCGCCCTCGAGGGCACGCCCCACGAGGTCTTCTCGCACGGGGAGGAGCTCCGCCGCATGGGCGTGGACAGCCCGCGCGTGACGCGCGTCTCAAACAGCCTGGTGCGCGACGGCGTTGCCCCGGCCGACACCAGGCCCTGCATCAGCGTGGACGAGGCCACCGAGCTCGTGCGCTCGCTCGTGGGCGGCAGCACGGGAACCCAGGGCGGCGAGAGGGACCGGGGCGAGAGGCCCTCCGGCGCGCCCGCCTCGAAGGCGCCCGCCGCAGAGACGCCCTCCCGCCCCGCGCCCGCCGACGCCCAGCCCGTCGTCTCCCTCTCGCAGGTGGGCTTCTCCTACCCCGTCACGGGGGACGGCGTCGAGGACGTGAGCCTCGAGGTCCGCCCCGGCGAGTTCGTTGGCGTGGTGGGCCAGAACGGCGCCGGCAAGACCACCCTCACCAAGCTTCTCAACGGCCTGCTCAAGCCCACGTCCGGCACCGTGCGCATCGCCGGCATGGACACGCGCGAGGTGCCCGTGAGCCGCATCGCCGCCCACGTGGCCACCCTCTTCCAGAACCCCGACCGCCAGCTCTGCAAGGACACCGTGCTCGAGGAGGTCGCCTTTGGCCTGGAGCTCCAGGGCGTGGGCCCGGACGAGGCCCGCGAGCGGGCACAGGCGGTGATCGAGCGCTTTGGCCTGCCCGCAGACGAGTCGCCCTTCTCGCTCTCCCGCGGCCAGCGCCAGATGGTGGCCCTCGCCTCCGTGGTGGTCACCGAGCCCCGGGTGGTCCTCCTCGACGAGCCCACGAGCGGGCTCGACTACCGCGAGTGCATGACCGTCATGGAGACGGTGCGCGAGATGGCCGAGCAGGGCTGCGCCGTCATCATGGTGTGCCACGACATGGAGGTGGTCTCGGACTTTGCCGAGCGCGTGGTGGTGATGGCGCACGGCCGCGTGCTCGCGGACGGGCCGGCCACCGAGGTCTTCCAGAACCCCGAGCTCATGGCCCGGGCGAGCGTGGAGGCCCCGCAGGTGGTGCGCCTCTCGCAGCGGCTCGCGCGGGAGGTGTCCCCGGAGTTTGCCGGCATGAGCCAGGTCACCGACGTCGTAGACCTCGTGAGGGAGATGGTCGCGCATGGTTAGCGTCATCGACTACGTTCCCGGCAACACGCCGCTCCACCGGCTGAACCCCGTGACCAAGCTCGGCATAGCCGTGGCCGTCATCGTGGCCACCATGCTGGCGGACACCTACCCCATGATCGTGGGCCTCATCGCGCTCACCCTCGCGCTCGGGGCCTGGGCCGGGGCCCTGCGGCGGGCGGCCTCGCTCCTCAAGCTGCTCGTTCCCCTCGCCGTGGTGATGCTGCTGCTCCAGACGGCCTTCGTGCGCACCGGCGAGCCGGTGCTTGCGTGGATGACCACGGACGGCCTGGTCACCGGGTCCAAGGCCTGCCTGCGCCTGCTGGGCGTGGCCATGCCGCTCGTGCTCATGCTCTCCGTGACCAAGCTCAACGACCTCGCCAACGCCTGCACCGAGGTGCTCCACGTGCCCTACCGCTACGCGTTCACGTTCACCACGGCCCTGCGCTTTGTCCCGGTCTTCTCGCAGGAGATGACCGCCATCATGGAGGCCCAGACCGCACGCGGCGTGGAGTACGACACGAGAAACCCCCTGCGCAAGCTGCGCCTCATGCTGCCGCTCTGCGTGCCTCTGCTCGTGAGCTCGGTGGGCAAGACCGACGCCACGGCGCTCGCGGCCGAGCAGCGCGGCTTCTACCTGCGCACGCGGGAGAGCGGCTACAAGCGCTACCCCCTGGTCGCGCGGGACTGGGTCGCGCTCGCCCTCTGCGTGGCGCTCATCGTGCTGGGGGCGGCGTTCTAGAGGGGGCCTGACGGGCGTATCCTTGACGAGAAGCACCCGTCGGCAGGAGCCGCATGACAGACACCCCCACGGCAGGGCCCTCGCCCCTCGACATACTGCGCAACGTCTTCGGCTACCCGAGCTTTCGCCCCCACCAGGCCGAAATCGTGGACACCGCCCTCGCGGGGCGCGACGTCCTCGCCGTCATGCCCACCTCGGCGGGCAAGTCGATCTGCTACCAGGTGCCCGCCCTCGTGCTCGCCCGGCGCACGGGAGGGCTCACGCTCGTGGTCTCCCCGCTCATCTCCCTCATGGCGGACCAGGTGGGCGCCCTGCGCCAGACGGGCGTCTCGGCGAGCTACCTCAACTCCACCCTCATGGCGCCCGAGCGCGAGGACGTGCTCCGCGGCATCGCAGCGGGCTCGCTCGACCTCGTCTACGTGGCCCCGGAGCGGCTCGACGACCCCACGTTCATCTCGGCCGTCTCCGAGCGCGGCGTGGCGCTTCTCGCCGTGGACGAGGCGCACTGCATCTCCCAGTGGGGAAACGACTTTAGGCCCAGCTACCAGCGGATCGTTGAGTTCGTCGACACGCTTCCCGCGCGGCCGCCCGTGATGGCGCTCACGGCCACCGCCACGCGCGCCGTGCGCAAGGACATCGCCGCCTCCCTCGACCTGCGGGACCCCTACGTGGTCGTGGCCAGCTTCGACCGACCGAACCTCTCGTTCTTTGTCGAGCGGCCGCGGGGCCTGGCCGACAAGGACCGCAGGCTCGTCTCCTTCATCCGGGAGCGCATCGAGCGCTCCGGAATCGTCTACTGCTCGAGCCGACGCGCCGTGGAGGAGGTCTGCGAGCATCTCCGCGACCTGGGGCTGCCCGCCACGCGCTACCACGCCGGCCTGGACGCCGAGGAGCGCGAGCGCAACCAGGAGGCCTTCCTCACGGACCGGGCGCGCGTGATGGTGGCCACCAACGCCTTTGGCATGGGCATCGACAAGTCCAACGTGAGCTACGTGGTCCACTACAACCTGCCGCTCAGCCTCGAGAACTACTACCAGGAGGCGGGGCGCGCCGGCCGCGACGGGACCAAGGCGGACTGCCTGCTGCTCTACTCCCCCGGCGACGTCCGAACCGCGGAGTTTCTCCTCTCCCGCTCCGAGCCGCGCGAGGACCTCACCCGGGAGCAGCGCGACGCCCTTGCCGAGCGCGACGAGGAGCGCCTGCGCCAGATGGTCTTCTACGCCACCACCAGCGACTGCCTGCGCGCCCACATCCTGCGCTACTTTGGCGAGGAGGCGCCGGCGTGGTGCGGGGCCTGCGGGAACTGCCTCACGGACTTCGAGGAGGTGGACGCCACCACGGACGCCCTCAAGGTGGTGAGCTGCGTCGCCCGGATGGCCCAGCGCGGGCGCAGCGCGGGGGCGGGCATGATCGTGAACGTGCTGCGCGGGTCCCAGGACGAGAGGCTCCTGCGGCGCGGCTTTGACACGCTCTCCACCTACGGCATCATGGCCGACGTGCCCGCCGCACGCGTGCGGGCCGTCCTGGACGAGCTGGTCTATCGCGGCGTGCTCGCGCGGACCGGCGGGGACTACCCCACCATTGCGCTCACCGGCGCGTCGGGCGCCTTCCTGCGGCGCGAGGCCCCGTGGGACGGGCCGTTCACGCTCAAGGTTGCCAAGGGGAGGCGGAAGGCGACGCGCG
>CAZCTE010000017.1:5448-12915 GCA_964501395.1 uncultured Atopobium sp. | reverse complement strand
GCCCCTGGCGCATGATGGAGGAGTGGGGCATTCCCAGCCTGTATCTCCACAGCGCCGCGTATGAGTTTGCGGAGATCCTGTCCCAGCAGGGCGAGCGCGTGCCGGACCTGGCGTTTGGCGGCGGCTTCAGCTCGGAGGACGGCGTGTTCAAGGCGCTGGCGCTGGGCGCTCCGTATACCAAGGCCGTGTGCATGGGCCGCGCCCTGATGATTCCCGGCATGGTGGGCAAGAACTGCGCCCAGTGGCTCAAGGACGGCAGCCTGCCCAAGTCCATCGCCGAGTACGGCTCCACGCCCGAAGAGATCTTCGTGAGCTACGAGCGGGTGAAGGATCTGGTGGGCGCCGACGAGATCGGCAAGATTCCGCTGGGCGCCATCGGCATCTACAGCTACGCCGACAAGCTCAAGGTTGGCCTCCAGCAGCTCATGGCCGGCGCTCGCTGCTTCAGCGTCCCCGCCATCTCCCGGAACGAGCTGATGAGCCTTACCGAGGAATGCGCCAAGGTCACCGGCATCCCCTACCTCATGGACTGCTACCGCGACGAGGCCCTCGAGATTCTCAAGGGCTAGGCAAACCCTACAGTCAAGCCGGGGACGTCACGTCCCAAGCGTCACCTGATGTGCGTGGTATGAGGAATGGCCTCTCGGAAGGGAGGCCATTCCCATCTCAAACGGGACGCGCGTGACCCAAAACGCGCGGGCCATCACCCCCCCCGCTCGGGGGATTGAGAGGAGGCGGAGCTCATGGCCCCGGCCCCCTCATACCGTGTCCTCAAAGGCGGTATGATGGCTTCGGCGCTCACGCACTCCGCGTTTGAAAAAGTGCAAGAAGACTGGGATGAACAGAGAGCTGAGAGCGGGTCACTATGGGTAGTAGCTTGCAGGACTACGTGCAAACTATGACATTGAAGAAGCGGGTCCTTGGAGGCGTGGACGAGGAGGACGTCCTGGTTCACATCAAGGAGATCTGCGACCTGGCCCGCAAGGAGCTGGAGGAGCAGTCCAAGGTCTTCGAGGACTCGGCCCGCAAGATAGAGGGGCACGTCACCAAGCTCAAGTCGGAGCTGGAGCAGTCCCGCGCCGACCGTCAGCGGCTGCAGGAGGCCAACAGGCAGATGAAGGACAAGGTTCAGGAGCTGCAGCGCGAGGCGGAACGGTACAAGGCCGCCAGGGAGCGTGCCGAGCGAGAGGAGAAGAACTACCGGGAAAAGTACCATGAGCTCCTGGTGGCCGTGGATGCCCTGCACAGGGTGCGAGCTGAGGAGAAGGCCGCGTCCCGGAAAAGGGAGGCGGCACGACAGGCGGAGGAGAAGCGCGCCTACCGTCTACTGCTGTTGGAAAACGCGGAAAGGCGCGCCGCCGCCAATCGAGAGCCGCAGTAGAGCGATGAGGATGTCGCGGTCCTCGTTGAGGGCGTCACCGCACTCGAGGCCGCCGTTCCCGTCACGCCGCAGAATCATGTTCGCGGCCGCCACGGCATGGCTGTTGCTCTGAAGCTCGATGCCGTGGAGCCGCCTCTCTGGCTTCGAACCCCCTACACGTTGAACCGGAAGTGCATCACGTCGCCGTCCTGCACGACGTAGTCCTTGCCCTCCATGCGGAGCTTCCCGGCGTTCTTGCAGCCCGCCTCGCCACCGAGGGAGACGTAGTCCTCGTAGCTCGCAACCTCGGCCTTGATGAAGCCGCGCTCAAAGTCGGAGTGGATGACGCCCGCGGCCTCGGGGGCCTTGGCCCCAACGCGCACGGTCCAGGCCTTGACCTCCATCTCGCCCGCGGTGAAGTAGCTCTGGAGCCCCAGGAGTCGATAGGCGGCCTGCGCCAGCGTCTCCAGGCCGCTCTTCTCGAGGCCGAGGTCGGCGAGGTACTCGGCGGCCTCATCGGGCTCGAGCTCCGAGAGCTCCGCCTCCACCTTGGCGCAGATGGGGATCGGCGTCACGCCGTCGATGGGCTCGAGCTCGTCGCCTAGGGCGTCCTCGTCCACGTTCGCCACGTAGAGGATGGGCTTCATGGTGAGGAGGAAGAGGCCCTTGACCTCCGCGCGCTCCTCGTCCGTCATCTCCATCGTGGCGGCGCGGTTGCCGTCGTTGAGCCAGTCGAGCAGGCGGCGGGCCACCTCGAACCTGGGGGCGAGCTCGCGGTCGCGCTTGGCGTCCTTCTCGAGACGCGGGAGCTGCTTCTCAAGGCTCTGGATGTCCGCCAGGATGAGCTCGGTCATGATGGTGTCGGCGTCGCCCGCCGGGTCCACGAAGTCGCCCTCGCGGCCCACCTCGCGCATGACGTTGGGGTCCCTGAAGTAGCGAACGACCTCGCAGATAGCGTCGGTCTCGCGGATGTTGGCCAGGAACTGGTTGCCCAGGCCCTCGCCCTCGTTGGCCCCCTTCACGAGGCCGGCGATGTCCACGAACTCCACCGTGGCGGGCACGATCCGGCCGGGGTGGACGATCTCGGCGAGGCGCCCAAGGCGCTCGTCCGGCACGTCGACGATGCCCACGTTGGGGTCGATGGTGGCAAAGGGGTAGTTGGCGGCGAGCCCGCCCTTCTTGGTGAGGGCGGTGAACAGCGTGGACTTGCCCACGTTGGGCAGGCCCACGATACCGATGGAAAGCGACACGGTCTTCTCCTTACTCGCTCTTGCTGCTCTGGGGCCCGGCCTCGCCGGAGCCGTCATCAAGCTTCTCGAGGGCGTCCGCCACGCGGCCCAGCTGCTGCCTGCCCTTCTCGGCGTACTCGGACGCCTTGGCCTTGACCTGCGCCTTCTGGCGCGCGAGCTCCTCGCCCGCCTTGTCCGGCACCACGAGCTCGCGCGCGTCCATGGGCTCCATGGCGAGCGCGCCGTCCTCGCACACGGTCACGCAGGCCCCGCAGTTCACGCAGTAGGCGCCCTTGATGGAGACGCGGCCGTTGCGGTCGAGGTCGAGCGCGTGGGTGGTGCAGACCTTGGCGCAGTCCCCGCACATCGTGCAGAGGGAGGCGTCGCACACGGGCACCTCGAGGCGGATGAAGTCGGCGAGGCCCGCGTCGTGCTGGAGGGCACCCATCATGAGCTTGCGCCCCTGGGTGAGCATGCGCCGGCGGTTGTTCGCGGTCTTGGCGCCCACCGCGGACTCGAGCTGGCGCTGGAGCTGGTTGAGGCGCTTGGTGTGGTCGGAGAGCTTCTGGGCAACGGCCTTGGCGCCCGCGAGGGCGGGGTTGGTGCGCGTGACCATGCGCTCGGCGGAGCGCAGGGCCCCGCTCACGAACTGGCTGCGCTTGTAGGCGCGCGTGTACTCGTGCGTGAGGTCGGACTCCTCCGCCTCGAGGCCCAGGGCGGCGTCCGCCCACTCCTCGGCGGTGCCGATGGCGTCTGTGTAGACCTCCTCGCCCGTGGTGGTGCGGCAGCGGTCGCAGATGCCCACCGGCAGGTACACGCTGATGTTGTCGTAGTCCGCGAGCAGGGAGAACCAGAGGTCGCGCGAGATCGCGCCCACGCAGGCGAGCACGATCTCGTTGCCCTTGGGGACGCGCTTGAGGGCGCGCGTGCAGGTCACGTAGCACTGCTCGTAGGACGAGGCCGCGCGGGCGATCTGGTCGTAGACCTGGCTCGGGGTGTGCCGGCGGGTGCCGAGGGTCTCCGTGGGACACACGGCGGCGCACAGGCCGCACCTGCGGCACGCGTCCTCGTCGATGAGAACGGACTGGTTGTGCACGGTGAGCGCGCCCTCGACCGGGCACACGTCCAGGCAGCGGGAGCACACGTCCTCGCGCTCCGCGGCAACCCGCAGGCACCGGTTGGAGTTTGCGAAGGGCTTCTCCTTGTAGTCCGCGGGGTTGAACTCATCGCGCCCGCCCTCCCCCACGAGGGACTCGACCATGGAGTTCGGCAGGTTGGAGAGCTCCCGCCAGTCGTTCTGCAGGTCTATGAGATCATCCAGGAAGTCGCGCTTCTCGGCCACGTGCATTCCTTCCGTTCTCGTATCGGCAACTTATTATTGTACGCCTACGTGCGGTCGGAGGGCCCATGCGGGGCGGTCGCGGGCCTGCTGCGGCCGGCCCGTGCGCCCTCGCGCGCCTACGCCAGGGGCGGCATGGGCTCCCAGGTGGGGTCGTGGAGGATCCGGCGGGCCTCCTTGTGGCCCGCCACAAGGCGCCGCATGCCCGAGACGAGGCTCCCGCGGTCCACGATGAGGATGCGACAGAGCTCCTTGGCAAAGGTGAGAAACGTTCCCACGGCAAAGCCGAGGGCGCTGTAGTCCCCGTGGAGCATGAAGTAGCGCGCGAGGTAGCCACGGTTGCGCGTGATGTAGTAGCGCGTCGTGTCCGAGGTGGAGTTGAGCTGGCGCACCGAACCTATGCCCTGGTTGGCCACCTCGCGGCGGCGGGAGAGGACGTAGTCAGGCACGTAGTAGACGTCGCAGACCTTGCTGGCCAGGTAGCCGTAGAGGGCGTCGTCGAGGTAGATGAAGAAGCGGGCGTCGGGCAGGCCAATCTTCTCAACCACGCGGCGCGAGAAGAACCCGCCCTCGAAGCAAAGCGCGTTGCAGAGCTTGTAGCGCTCGCCGGGGCGCCAGCCGTCACGCGAGAGGGGGTTGTAGATGGCGAGCGCAGGCCAGAAGCGGTGCTGCCAGAAGAAGTGGCCGCCGTCGAAGTCGCGCCTCTGGCCCATGACGGCGTCCGCCTGGGCGGACCAGCGGCCGAGCACCTCGAGGCCGTCCGGCATGACGGCCACGTCGTCGTCCATGACCCAGAACCACTCAGCGCCCAGCTCAAAGGCGCGCCGCACCCCCTCGGAGAAGCCCCCCGAGCCGCCGGTGTTCTCCTCCATGGGCACGTAGACCGCGCGGCCCGCGCGGCCCTGGGCGTCCGGGTCGTCCTCCGTGGGGCCCCAGAGGGCGTCCGCCCTCTCAGAGAACGCGCCCACCAGCCGCTCGGTCTCGCAGGAGTTCTCGTTGTCCACCACCACCACGCGCCACGGGGCCACGGTGAGCTCCAGGATGGAGTCGAGCAGCTCCGCCAGCAGCGCCTGGCGCTTGTAGGTCACTATGACGATGGCAGGACGCCTCATCACACCCCCTCCGGACATGCCCAATCCCAGCCGTATAGTATAGGGTACGTCCGCGTCCCTCACGTCAGGGGGTCCCATGAGCAACTCCTCAGCTCCTACCGAGAAGAGCCTGGTCTCGGTCATCATTCCCATCTACAACGTGGAGGGGACGCTCGACGCGTGCCTCTCGAGCATCGAGGCGCAGACGCACCACGAGCTCGAGATCATCTGCGTCAACGACGGCTCCACGGACGGCTCTGCCGCCATCGCGTGCGCCCACGCCAAGCGCGACGGGCGCGTGGTCATCATCGACAAGCGCAACGAGGGCTACGGGGCGTCGTGCAACCGGGGCCTCTCCATCGCGCGCGGGGGCTGGATCGCCATCGTGGAGCCGGACGACACCGTGGACCCCACCTGGGTCGAGGGGCTTCTCGCCTGCGCCGCCGAGCATGGCGGCGCGCAGGGCGTGGACGTGGTCAAGGCCGCCTACTGGCGCGTGTTCCCCGGCCTGGACGGCCAGGAGACCAGCGTCGCCTGCCCCTACCACGGGCGCGTGCGGCCGCCCGCCCAGCCCTTTGCCGTGGGCGACGGAATCGAGCTCATGCTGCACCATCCCGCCATATGGTCCGCCCTCTACCGCCGGAGCTACCTCGCCGAGCAGGGCATCCGCTTCCTTGAGATACCGGGAGCGGGCTGGGCGGACAACCCGTTTCTGGTGGAGACGCTCTGCCGCACGAGCCGCATCGCCTACACGGACGAGTGCGGCTACCGCTACCGCGAGCGCGACCTCGACGAGGCGGAGAGCTTCGCCGCGCGCTCGCCGCTCGTGCCGCTCGAGCGCTGGAACGACATGATGGACGCCGCCGAGCGTGCCGGCGTGCGCGACGCGCGCGTGATCGAGGCGCTCGCGGTGCGCGGCGTCACCTACGCGCAGATAACCGTGGGCGGCGCGGGCGAGGACGCGCCGGGCGTGCGCGAGCTCCTCGAGCGGTCGATGGCGCGCATCGACGAGAGGGTCGTGCGCAGGAGCGGTCTCATCAGCCCGGCGGGCAAGCGGCTCTACGCACGCGTGCGGGGGACGCGCATGGGGCGGGCGAGCTCGCTTCCCTACTACGCCCACCTCTGCGGCGAGGCGCTCTACCGGGTGCGGGAGAACGGCCTCGGCTTTGCCCTGGAGACGGCCCGCAGGAGGCTCGCCGGGAAGCGGGTGTAGGGGCGCGAGAGGCGCGGCCCGGCACCGGGCGCTTCTCGGCCCGCGGGCCCCAGCCCCGGGCAGACCGTCCCGACGCCTCAGACGAAGAAGTCCGGCGTCACGTCCGCGATTCCCGGGCTCAGAAGCGACATGAGGCGCGTCTGCACGCAGACGAGCGACGCGTTGTGGGAGCGGATGGGCGCGAGCATGGCGCGCGCGGCGTTGCCCTTGGGGCGGGCCACGCTCGCCGCGAGCTGGGCGCGGTCGGTGTCGATCATCTTTGAGACGATGCGCTTCTGGTCGGCGGAGGGCACGCGGCTCCCGCGTCCGCACACCCGCTCTATGCAGTCCACGAGCTGCTCGATGTAGCGGTCCTGCAGGGCGATCACGCTCGCCGGGTCGCCCTCGAGGCCCCAGTGGCGCAGGAGCTCCAGCAGGGCCCCGTGCTCGTCCTCGGCGCGGCGGTACGCCTCGAGCGCCCCGGCGATACCGGCGGGCAGCGGCTCGCGCGTCATGTGGCAGCAGGTTCCCGGGCAGACGGTCACGCGCTCCACGTCCGCCAGAAGGCCCGTCACAAAGGCGTGGTCGGAGCCGCTCCTTGGGTCAAAGCGCACGCCCGCCCCCTCGGCAAACGAGCGCAGGAAGAGCTTGCCGCCCACGGGGAGCAGCTGGCCGGAGGCCAGGAGCTTCCAGGAGGAGGCCCTGAAGTCGTTCTGGGTGGGATAGGAGGCGCCCTCCTCGGCGGAGACCTCCGCCTGCGCCGCCTTGCCGCCCGACAGGGTGATGGAGAGGGTGAACCCGCCGATGACGAGCTCCGCCCGGTCGCGCTCCGCCGCCTCCACAAGATCGGCGAGCATGGTCTGGCCGGACCAGCCGCTCGCGTCCGCCACGGTCGCGTACGTTCCCCGCGCGCGCTCGAGCGCCAGGTTGAGCGCGGTCTGGCGGTCTGTCGCGTCCGCACGGACCACGCGGATGCGCAGGTCCCGCTCGGCCATGGACTCGAGCAGGCGCGGCGTGGCGTCCTCGGAGCCCCGGTCCACGCAGACGAGCTCGAAGTTTCTCAGGGTCTGGTTCTGGAGGCTCTCAACGGCACGGCGCACGGTCCTCTCGGCGTCATGGGCTGCCATGAGCACCGAGACCAGAGGCGATGTAGGCGTGTAGTGCGACATGGCGCCGCGTCCCTCCCTGCCTAAGCGAGCCGTGCGTGGCTCACGCAGATAAGGGTATCAGTCGCGGCAGGCGCGCCCGCCCTGCGC